>DATNRH010000457.1 GCA_036703605.1 Candidatus Obscuribacterales bacterium
AGGCGCGGCTGTGGCACCAAGAACCCCATCGGCTGGCCATGGAGCAGGTTACCGAGACAGGGACGACCACCATCTATCCACTACTGGATTTGTTTGACCAAGCCACCCAGTTTTGGAAAGATACCCTCCCCCACCACGCCGGGCAGACGATTTTGGTAGTGGCCCACAGCGGCATCAACCGCGTGTTGATCGCAACGGCTTTAGGACTGCAGCCCGAACATTATGTGCGTCTCTACCAATCTAATTGCGGCATCAGCGTGTTGAACTTCCCCGATGGCTGGGGTGAACCGGCTCAGCTTGAGTCCATGAACCTAACGACCCACCTCGGTAAACCCTTACCTGCAATTCGGGCAGGGCAAGGCGGCTTCCGACTGCTGCTAGTACGCCATGGGGAAACCGATTGGAACCGCGATAAGCGTTTCCAGGGACAGATGGACATTCCTTTGAATGAAAACGGCTATGCCCAAGCAGCCCATGCAGCGGAGTATCTCAAGGATGTGCCTTTGACCCGCGCCATCACCAGTCCCCTCATGCGTCCCAAGCAAACAGCAGAATCTATCCTCACCCACCACGCCGGTCTGGAACTGGAGTTGATGGAAGGGTTGAAGGAAATTAGCCACGGTCTCTGGGAAGGCAAGCTGGAAGAAGAAATTGAGGTGGACTATGCCACTGAACTGCAAGACTGGAAAGTTGCGCCCGAAACGGTGCAAATGCCCGACGGCGAGAACTTACAGGATGTCTGGACGCGATCGGCAGCATCCTGGGAGGCGATCGCCCGTTCCACACCCGTGGCCCAGCCTGGGGAACCCTTACCCACGGTGCTGGTGGTGGCCCACGATGCCGTCAACAAGGCTATTCTTTGTGACTTGATGAACCTTGGCCCCGACCAGTTTTGGCGATTTAAGCAAGGCAATGGTGCCGTCAGCGTCATTGACTATCCCCATGGGGCGGAGGGCTTGCCGGTTCTGCGGGCGATGAACATCACCACTGGCGGCAGTGTCCTAGATAAAACAGCAGCGGGCGCACTTTAGCCTGGAGAGGCTGTCAACGCCAGAAGGGACGCCAGTAGTCGGGTTGATAAAAATGTAAACGACCATAGCCCAGAAACTGCCCATGGGCCTGCTCTCCGGGTGGGTAAGCGGTTACACCAAAGAGGTACACGCCATCACGGAGCGGATTGCGCTCAGGACGGATCGCTAAGGTGACCGTGGTGCCGGGAGGGACAGCAGGCTCAAACTCGACAGTTAAGGTCTGGTTTTCCTCGTCATACGCCGTGGACTGAATGGCCAAGGTCTCTCCCTGACTACGCCGAGTACCTTCAAAGGCGGTGGTGCGATCGGTGCGGTAACGGATGCGTTGACTGGCGCTGTTGCCCGACTCGGGGGCGATCGCCACGGTTTTGAGAGGTTCACCGGCATTCTCTGGCACCTCTAGGGTGAAGTAGTAGGTGCCGCCAGATGTGGATGTGTTGGAGCGGTTGGTACTGGTGTCGATTAAACTAGGCGGGCGTTCAAAATAAACGGTGCCATCGGCAAGTTGGAGGGCGATCGCTTGTGGAACGATGCCAACCATACCGATCCCCAGAGCTGCGGCTAGACCAAGGTTCAGAGTGCGATTCATCGACCTATCCTTCATCGTGCTATCTCCATCATAGCGATCGCCTTCGACGACGGTTGGAGGTTAAGCAAGGGCACGATTAGGGGCGATCGCTCGACCGCAAGTCTGGGGATCGTAGGGGCGTAGACTGTTCTTGGCGCTCATAGGCAGCCACAATCCGCTGCACGAGGGGATGGCGCACGACGTCCGACGCGGTCAGATGGCAAAAGGCAATGCCCTCCACCCGATGAAGAATTTTCTCCGCCACAGCCAAGCCCGACTGCTGGTAGTGGGGCAGGTCGGTTTGGGTGACATCGCCCGTCACCACCATGCGCGACTGAAAGCCCAGCCGCGTCAGCACCATTTTCATCTGGGCTGGGGTAGTATTTTGCGCTTCATCCAAAATCACAAAGGCATTATTCAGGGTGCGCCCTCGCATATAGGCTAGGGGAGCCACTTCAATCACCCCACGCTCCATGAGGCTGGGAATTTTTTCCGCATCTAAGAATTCGTAGAGCGCATCGTAGAGCGGACGCAGGTAGGGGTTAATTTTTTGCTGCAAATCGCCCGGCAAGAACCCCAAACGTTCCCCGGCTTCCACCGCTGGGCGAGTCAGAATTAGACGCTCATACTCGTTATTCAGCAGCGCCTGCACCGCCACCACAGCGGCTAGATAGGTTTTCCCAGTGCCGGCTGGGCCAATGCAAAAGGTGAGGTCGTGGCTGCGAATGGCTTGAATATAGTGGCGCTGGCGTAGGGTTTTAGCGCGTACGGCCTCACCACGCCGCGTGCGGGCCAAAACATCGGACTGGAGAGCCTGTAGCTCCACCTGCCGCTGGGTATCCCAAGCATGGGACACAGTTTGGATATCCACCGAAGTCACCGGGGAGCCCGCTTCCCAATAGGGCTTCAGCAGATCGATTAAGTCTTTACAGCGCCGCATTTGGGCATCTGAACCCGAAATGAGTACCTGCTGCCCACGCAGCACGATTGAGGTACCGGTATGCTTCGATAGCTGTTTTAAATTTGCTTCTTGGGGGCCTGCCAGGGCGATCGCACTTTCTGGACTCGGCAACTCAACCGTCAGCACCTGGGTCATACACAAACAATACCTACGGTGAGAACATTATCCCCACCCTATCATTCCTACCCTAGGATTCATCTTGGGCACTGCGCGATCGTGGCCGCACGGGGGGAGTAGGGCGGGACGATCGCGGTGCTGCTGCACGGGGCGCATCTTCAGTAGGTAGCCCATATACATCGAGATGGGCTATCTGCTGGGCTGACTGAGCCGCGATGCGCAACACCGTCCGAATGGCTTGAATATTCCGCCCGCCCCGACCAAACACCCGACCGCGATCGGATTCCTCAAAGGCCACCCGCAGCCACACCCGATTGGATGTGGGCATATATTCACAATCGACGCTCAACGTGGCAGGCTGCTCTAGAAACGGCTCGATTAAGAACCGCAGCAAGGCCTCATAGTTCAGCGTAGATTCTGCAGGAGATGGCAAGGCGGAGGGGTCAGACATGGACTTATTCAGCCTCGGAATTATCCTCAGATGGAGCCGCTTCTACAGCAGTCTCGATAGCGGTCTCAGCAATGGGTTCAGCAACTGCCACAGCGGAGTCCTTAGGAGCGTACTTGGATACGGGACGCTCTAGGATGCTGGCGCGCTCTAGAATATGGCGAACGGTATCGGTGGGCTGGGCACCCTGCTGCAGGCGACGGAGGATTCCATCGACATCTAAACGGGTTTCATCGGTACGCGGATTGTAGAACCCTAGTTCTTCCAAGGGGCGTCCGTCCCGACGAGCGCTGCTATCCATAGCAACAATGCGGTAGCTGGCTTCACGCTTCTTGCCGAACCGCTTCAATCGCAGTTTGATCATGCCTGAAAAGAGTTCTCCTAAAACAACTGAACGTAGACCATCAACACAAAATTCTTGACCCTATCTCCAAGCGATCGCGCTGGCAGGGCTAGCGACAACCCCCATAATCATGACCTTAGCCTTGGGCTGCAGGTACTGACTGGCTGACCACGTGCCAAGTCAAACTTAGCCCCTTGACCCCAGTGACATAAGGGTTAAACACCAAGTACATGATTATATCATCGATCGCATGGATTGGCGTAGAGCCACTTGGATGCTGGAGGTCTGAAGGGGCGATCGCTAGAGGGAGCCAAAGCCTTTTTTCTTCTTGTCTTTCTTTTTCTTTTTGCCCGCTGTGCCGCCACCGGGGTAGCCCCGCCAGCCAGGACGTGGTCCACCGCCCATGCCCGGCATTCCACCGCCGGGAGCACCGCCAAAGGGATTGCCCATGCCGCCCATCCCCGGCATCCCCATACCTGGCATCTGCCCGCTGCCCATTTGCTGCATCATGGTGCGCATGCGCTGGAAATCGCTGACCAGCTTGCTGACATCATTGAGGCTATGACCTGACCCTTGGGCAACGCGCTTGCGGCGGCTGGGCGATCCGGACAAGATCTCTGGATTTTTGCGCTCCTCCTTGGTCATGGAGTTGATCATGGCTTCCGATCGCTTGAGCTGGACTTCACCTTGCTCCAACTGATCACTGGAGATTTTGCCCATACCGGGGATCAGCTTCATCAAGCCGCCCAAGGAGCCCATATTTTTCAACAGGCGCATTTGCTTGAGGAAGTCGTCAAAGTCAAACTGAGCCGAGAGGATTTTCTCCTGCATCTTCTCTGCTTCAGCAAAATCCACCTCTTCCTGGGCCTTTTCCACCAGGGTGAGCACATCACCCATGCCCAAAATGCGGGAGGCCATGCGATCGGGGAAGAAGGGCTGTAGGGCCTCCACCTTTTCGCCCACCCCGATGAACTTAATCGGCTGTCCGGAAATACGGCGTACCGACAGGGCGGCACCACCTCGGGTATCGCCATCCATCTTGGTGAGAATGGCACCGGTGACCCCAATTTGTTCATGGAAGGTGCGGGTGAGGTTGGCGGCCTCTTGCCCGGTCATGGCATCCACCACCAGCAAAACTTCGTGGGGCTGCACCATCTCCTTGACCTGGGCCAACTCGCCCATCATGTCTTGGTCAATTTGCAGCCGCCCTGCCGTGTCGATAATCACCGTATCAATGCCCTCGTCCCGAGCTCGCGCCACCCCTTGGCGGGCGATTTCCACGGGATTGGCGTCGCTGCCTAGTTCAAACACCGGCACGTTAATCTGCTTACCCAGGGTGATCAACTGGTCAATCGCCGCCGGACGGTAGACGTCGGTGGCCACCAGCAGAGTGGAGCGATCTTGCTTACGCAGATGCAGCGCTAGCTTGGCCGAGGCAGTGGTTTTCCCTGTCCCTTGCAAACCGGCCATCAGCACAATGGTGGGCCCTTCCTCTGCTTGGGCTAAGGGAGCATTTGTTTCCCCCATCACCTCCACGAGCTGGTCATAGACCAGTTTGATGAACTGTTGGTCGGGCCGGACACCGGAGATCACCTCAGCCCCTTGCGCCCGGGTTTGCACCTCAGCGACAAAATCTTTCACCACCTGCAGACTGACATCTGCCTCCAGCAAAGCCCGCCGCACTTCCCGCAGGGCTTCCTGAATGTTGGCATCGGAAATTTTGTCTTGACCGCGAAGCTTTTTCCAGGCTCCTTCAAATCGCTCGGCTAGGGCATCAAACATACGTCAGGCTGGGGTTAGGGTCTACAACAGGCGATCGCTTCCACAACAGAAGCGCGTCTTTCTCAATTCTAAGGGGTGAGGGGCGTCTCGATCGCCCAATTGACTAGCGAGGCCAAACCCGTGGACGACAGGGGGGGCGATCGCCCCACGTTTGGCGAACATCCTGCCAGACCTGGGTAAACCAACGACGAGCGGCACCCGAGGAGGGGCCACGATAGCGACAGAGGTAGCCCGACTGCAGTTGGGTCACCCCGGCATCCCCAGGCTGGTTTAGCTCCGCCCAGAGCGATCGCGCCCGTTCCAGTTGATCGGCCTCCGGCGATCGCCCCAGGATGGCAAAACTGCCGACGACGGGATAGCCAGCCAACCCGTGGGGGCTGGTAAGCAGATCAGCGCTGGCCGGTAGCCATTGGGGATCAATCCACAGCGGTTTGCCCTGCTGCCACACTTCCGTATGCGATCGCCACTCGCCCTCGGTGAAGGTTTCTTGGCGGGCGGTGCGACCAAAGCGCGTGATCTCCCAGCCTAGCCATAGAGCCTGATCCCCTAGCTCAACCCGAATGGTTTGATGCAGCCGTCCCCCTTGGAAGACAATCAGCTCTTGGGGCAGCCATTCCAACCAGGCTCCGGCCCCTAGGTTCAGGGTGACGGACTGGGTCGCGGTTTCGCCAGCGCTGCCATAGAGTTTGTTGGCTGCTGCCGTGGTGAGAAGGGCATGGGTGTGAGGCGCTAGATCTACCGTGGTAGATAAGCGATCGCCCCCGACAATACCGCCTGCGGTGTGCAGCATCACGCCATGGCAAACCCCATCTTCTGGATAAAAGGGGCGCTGAATTTTGTACGGAGCGCGGGCATGGCGATGGGCCAGATAGGTGCGCCCGGTGTCATCGGTGTCAAAGCTTAGGTGCAACTGCCCGTGCCATCCAGTGGGACGGTGGGACGCGATGGGGGCAGTGGTCATGGCAATCTCTAGAGGGGTGTGAGGTGAAGCGATCGCCGCCTATTTTACCAAGATCCGTCGCCGTGCTTTGCTCATTGCCAAGATTTGGAAGCACCTGTCCTAGGGCGATCCTTGGGCGATCCTTAGCGCATCTGCGACGGAAATTCTCCCGTTTGCACCGTCAGTGATTGGGTGGCACCCTCACGCCATAGGGTGATCTGCAGGCGATCGCCCACATCACTACTGCGCACCTTGTCTTGAATATCTTGTCCGGTGGCGATCGCCTGCCCATCAATCTCCTGAATCACATCTCCAGCTTGCAGGCCACTTAGGGACGCAGGGGAACCTGGCGCTACCTCTACCACCACCACACCCTGATCGATATCGAGTCGCTGGGCGCGGTTGAGATTCGCATTCAGCTCTTGCTTGACATCCTCGGTGAGTTCCACCATGCGAATGCCTAGATAGGGATGCTGAACACGACCATTAGCAATGAGCTGATTGGCAATATCCTGCACCACATTGATAGGAATCGCAAAACCTAGCCCCTGCGCCCCACCAATGATCGCCGTATTCATGCCGATCACCTGGCCGCGATCGTTCAACAGCGGCCCACCGGAGTTGCCGGGATTAATAGCCGCATCGGTTTGAATAAAGCTCACTTGCTTATCGGGGATGCGGACATCGGCACTGCTGCGTCCCGTGGCGCTGATGATGCCAGCGGTGACCGTATTGTCTAGCCCGAGGGGGTTACCAATGGCGATCGCCCATTCCCCAGGACGGATTTGATCAGCATTCCCTAACCGCACAATCGGTAAGTTGCTAGCGCTAATGCGAATCACCGCCACATCAGTGACCGGATCCTGCCCCACCACTTCACCTTCAAATTCTCGTCCATCCCGCAGGGTGACAGTCACCTGATCGGCTCCATCAATCACATGGGCATTGGTGATCACCAAACCATCATCAGCCAAGATAAAGCCTGAGCCAACACCATCGGTCATCTGCCCCATGTTGGGAGAACCGCTATTGCCAAAAAAGCGCCGTAATGCCGGATCGTCAAAACCGCCAGGCAAAGCAGCGATCCGCCGCTGGGCATCAATACGCACCACCGCCGGCCCTACCTCATCTACTACATCGGCAATGAAGCTATCCCCGCGAGCTGCCAAGACCTGCCCCGATGTGCCCAGAATTGGATCCGGTGTCGAGCGATCGCTCCTGACCTCTGTTAACTCTATCGGCGGCGATGAACTGGCTCGCTCTGGGGTGGCTGCTAGCCAACGATCGACTAGAACGACACTAGACGTACCTATAACGGTTAGTAGAACATACAAGCCAATACGAGCCAGCGACGCACCCCGAGATGACGGTGATAATGAAGATAAATCTGTCCACTGTGGTTTATGTTGTGCCATGACCAATCTCCTGGTTCTATACCCGACGCAACGTCGGCGATCGCAAGTTCTACCTAGACATCTCCATTCCACTGCTGGACAAGTTCAGACTTGGGTGAGAAGAGTGTCATCGGTCTTCATCATTAGCCTAAGAGACCTATGTGGCAGAGATATGACAGTCATATTCCAAAGATATGGAGTCTCAGCGATCGCCATGATAGAGACTGCGATCGCCCTAGCCTTGATTTCATAGGCTATTCGCCCTAGTTTGACTCACCGGTGACAATTTGTCACATCAAGTTCATCTCAATCACAAACGGTTGACACATCCCCTTGATACGGTTGAGTCATCAGGTGAATGAATGCAAGGGAGGAGCAGGGATTGCCCTCGTTGAGATGATCTCGTCGAGGAACCAGCAATTCAAACTGCTCCTTTTTTTTGTCTAGTTTTAGACACGCCATGATATTAAAGGCTGTAGCAATACCCGGATGTCTGTAGTCCCCTTGACAAGACGTCAGCGAAGCAGGGAATCAAAGGTAGGAAGATACGTTTGCCGGGTTTCGGCTTCGCTCAACCCTCTTCTCATGTCGCTCAACCCTCTTCTCACCAGGATGGGAGCATTGAGCGACGTCAAAATGCTTGCCCATCATTACGTCCTCCTAATGATGAGGAATCTTGGGACTAAAACCCGACCTGCAGAGCTATTTCACCATTCTTGAAGTCACCAGTATCGAACGGACCAGGTCTTGATAGAGTAAGTAGCGGGCAATCGCCCCACTTGCATTTTCCCGGTGAAATTCAGCTATGACTACTGTCCTGTTGCGAGCCGTGCGCCTTCTTGATCCCATTCGCCAAACGGATGGCGTAGTGGATGTACTGGTTCAAGACGGGATCATCGAAGCGATCGCACCCACCCTAGCCGATGTACCGCCGGATACCGTCATCTGCGATCGCCCTGGTTTGATCATGGGCCCAGGCTTGGTGGATCTCTACAGCACCAGCGGCGAGCCGGGGTATGAAACGCGGGAGACCTTGGATTCGTTACTCCATGCCGCTATAGCTGGAGGGTTTACCCGGCTGACGCTGCTACCTCACATGCAACCACCTATGGATAACCCGGCCATGGTCACCTGGCTGCGATCGCGGCTGCAAACCTGTGCTAGCACGGTGCGCGTTGAGATGTGGGGGGCCTTAACCCAAGGACTGCTGGGCGATCGCATGGCCGAGGTTGCCGAACTGGCCGAGGCGGAGGTGGTGGGCTTTACTGACGGCCAGCCCATCGCCCACCTTAACCTGCTGCATCGTTTACTGGACTACCTAACGCCCTATGGGAAACCCTTGGCGCTATGGTGCTGCGATCGCGACCTCAGCTACAACGGCACAGCCCGAGAAGGACAGGACTCGATTCGTCTGGGTCTTCCAGGGCATCCGGCCATGGCGGAAACGGCAGCGATCGCGGCGGTGTTGGAATGTTTAACGCCAGAGTCTCCACCGGTGCATTTCATGCGGATCTCCACGGCCCGCAGTGTGGAGCTGATCCAGCAGGGCAAGGAACGCGGCTTGCCGATCACAGCCAGTACAACCTGGATGCACCTACTCTGGACGACGGCAGATTTGGAGCACTATGATCCCAACCTCCGGCTGGATCCACCCTTAGGAACACCAGCGGATCGAGCGGCCCTTGTCCAAGCGATCGCTACGGGGGTATTAGATGCGATCGCCGTCGATCATACACCCCATACCTATGAAGATAAGACCGTTGCCTTCAATGAAGCGCCCCCTGGGGCCATTGGCCTGGAACTGGCCCTGCCCTTACTATGGGAAGCCTTTGTGGTAACAGGGCAATGGGATGCCCTGACCTTGTGGAGCTGCCTAAGTACGCACCCGGCTCTCTGCCTCCAGCAAGAACCACCCCAGATCGCTGTGGGGCAACCGGCAGAGCTAACCCTGTTTGCCCCCCATGCCGACTGGACCGTGACCCGACAAACCCTCCAGTCGCGATCGCACAATACTCCCTATCTCGGGCGATCGCTGCGCGGTCGGGTCATGCCCTGGGCGCAACTCATCGCCTCACTCTAGGCACGACCTCCAGAGACGACTACAGAGACAGATGGAAACCTTGGACTAAGGGCAACGCCGCCACCCAAGGGCGATCGCTTCCATAGCTTTGATCAGGATAGAGCGGCACTGGATTAATGCCCCCGATGCGCTTGAGGGGCCAAAAGCGCACGACGGCCCGCCCAATGATGTCATCTTCGTTGACATAGCCCCAAAAATGACTATCGTTACTGCGATTGCGGTTGTCACCGAGGACGAAGTACGACTGCTCAGGAATGGTCACAGGGCCCCATTCATAGTTGGGCACTTCAGCAATGTATTGCTCCGCAATCGGCTGGTCATTGATATAGACTCGCCCGCTAGCAATGGCGACGCTGTCGCCCGGCAGCCCTATTACACGCTTGATCAAGGCATCATGAAAGTCAGGTTGTTGCCGCTGCAAGCCTTCTGGGGGGCTGAAGACAATAATTTCACCCCGCAAGGGTGGTCGGAACCGGTAGGAGATCTTTTCAATAATCAACCGATCGTTGACCTGCAGCGTCGGCAGCATAGACTCCGTGGGAATATAGCGAGCTTCGGCAATGAAATGGCGGATACCAAAGGCTAGCACGATGCTCACACCAAAAATTTTTACCCATTCGACCCATCCGTCTTCTTCGGTCTCGTGGGAGATGCTATGGGAATCAGGACTTAGTGGTTTAGGTCGTTCACTCATTCAAGTTGTCCGGTGATAGGGCATGGGTGCATCCGGCATTTGATTCTAGACTGCGACCTGCTTCGGAGCAAGCGATCGCTTGTGTAACTACCTGCCTTCGTCCACAAGCTGCTGATTTACATCATCAGGGTAGAGCAGATTTGGATTCACAGACCCGAGGCGATCGGGGGGCCAAAACCGTACCGCTGCGCGCCCGATAATCGTCTCCCGAGGGACATAACCCCAGAAGTGGCTGTCTAAACTATTGTTGCGATTATCCCCTAAGACCAAGTAGGCATCGTCTGGCACAACGGCCGGGCCCCAAACATAGGTCGGTTCTGCAGCGATGTAGGGTTCGTCCAAGGGTTGTCCGTTGATCAACACCTGACCATTGATCACCTGAACGGTCTCGCCGGGTAAGCCAATCACCCGCTTGATGAAGGCAAAGCGAAAATCTGGGTTTTGTGCCTGCAAATCTTCCCGAGGCATAAAGACCACCACATCACCCCGAGCTGGATCATGAAAGCGATAGCTGAGTTTTTCGACCACCAAGTGATCGTTAACTTGTAGCGTGGGTACCATGGACTCCGTAGGAATATAGCGAGCTTCCGCAATGAAGTGTCGGATACCCAACGACATAAATAAACTCAGCCCCACCACTTTCAAGACTTCTCCCCAAGGATTGGGTTGAGTTTGGGAGGGGGGATTGGGGCGATCGCGACGCACGGGCTTCATAGGCAACATTTAGGAACTATCACAGACAACAAGAACTCAATTGGCAGATCAATCGGTGACGTGAATGGTACAGACAACGCTTGGGGAGCAGGATTACGTTGAACCAGGATGCAATCTGGCAACATAAAGGCTATCGCAATTCTAGCGAAGATGGTTTGGAAATCTGCGAGGTTGACATGACGACCCGTTTTACACGTTGACTTTAGATATTCGCCATGACGGCTGCTGCATCCGTATTAATCCGCATTGATCCGCCACACTCCTAGGATCGTCAGAGGGTTCTCAACCGGACAACGATATCTGGCTTGAGAACGGGGCGATCGCTCCACGTAGCCCGGATGAATCAGCCGGATTGATCAGCCTCATTGATCGAATTGATCAAATTGATCAGCAGATAGGGCTATAGACGCCCAAGGGCTAAGGTTGTTGCCAGGGGTACTCGATCCCTCAGGAGTAGTTTCAGAAACCAGGACTGGACTATCCAGATCTCAGCCCACGAGAGAATAGGGCTTTCAGCCTATCCCAACCTCAGGTTACTTACTGGTAAGGGTATGCACGCCGTCCCAGTCATCATGGGGAGGGTTCTGGAGATAGAGGAGCGATCGCTCTAGATGTAGATGGGTGGCGCGATCGCCCGGACAGATGGTCTTCGCTTGCTCAAACTGCCTCAGGGCTTGCTCAAACTGGCGATCGCCATAGGCTTGCCGACCGGCGAGATAATGCTCTAGAAACTGATGCTGGGTTGGGGTAAAGACCATCTGACGATCGCCCAAGAGTTCATAAATAGTCAGCGATCGCTCCTTACCTTTCACCCGAATGCGATCGAGTTCCCGCACCCAAATTTTGTCGTGGCATTCGCTATGGGTGAACTCGCTGATGATGATGTTGCAGCTTTGATCCCAGTTGCCGTAGATTTTCGTTACGCCTTCAAGGCGCGAGCTAATGTCTACCCCATCGCCAATCACGGTGTAGTCCATGCGCTTTTTGGAGCCAATGTTGCCGCAAACCACTTCCCCGGAGCTGAGACCAATACCAATGTGCAGTTCGCGATCGCCGCTGCGATGCCGTTCGGTGTTGAAAAGCTCTAGGCGATGACGCATGTCTAACGCCGACTGCACCGCCTTCCAAGCATGGGTTTCCAGGGTGAGCGGTGCCCCAAAGACCGCCATGAGGGCATCGCCAATAAATTTATCCAGGGTGCCCTTGTAGTTAAACACCGCCTCCACCATGGTCTCAAAGTAGCTATTCAAGAGCGAGACCACCTCCGCTGCTTCCATGGATTCGGTAATCGAGGTATAGCCACGAATATCGGAAAAGAGAATGGTTACCTCCCGACGCTCCCCTTCCATCAGAGCATCTTCGCCAATGGCAATCACCTGTTCTGCCACCTCGGGGTTCATGTAGCGATAGAGGGTTGTCTTCATCCGCTTTTCGATGCTGATGTCTTCCAGCACCACCAACCCACCGCGCACGCTACCCGTTGGATTAGTCAAGGGATTCACCGTGAGATTAATGCTGCGCTCAAAACGCTGCACCTTAGCCTCTGCATCCAACACCTCGCCAATACTCCAAACGGTAAACCCCTGTTGCTCAGCATCCCAAGCAGCTAGCACCGGCAGGGGATCATCGTCATCAAAGGCGATCGCCACATGTAGCGTTTGCTCCGGCACATAATGACGGGCACCGGTTTTCAGGCTATCTTCCAAACGCATCTGCAAAGATTCCACCGGCACCACCGACCACACCGGCCGCCCCACCAGGTTCTGCGTCCATAGGGTTTGGCATTGCCACCCCTCGCTTCCCTGGATAAGACAACCCAACAGTTCTAGCGCCGCCTCGTTAATGGTGACAATCCGCCCATCCATATCGGTGGAAATGACCGCATCGGACAGGCTTTGCAGCATGTCTTTCTGGTACTGCTTTTCCAGCAAAATATTCTGAAACAGTTGGGCATTTTCGAGGGCAATCCCCGCCTGAATGTTGAACGCCCGCATGAAGTCTTCATCGGAGCCAGTGAAGCTGCCCTGATCTTTGTTGATCAACTGCGTCACTCCAATCAGCGCTCCGCTGGAGTTAAACACGGGCATACAGAGAATATTGCGGGTATGGTAGCCGGTGCTTTGATCCACCGTGGGGTCGAAGCGCGGGTCTTCATAGGCATTGGGAATGTTCAGGGTTTCCCCTGTAGAGGCCACATAGCCCGCGATACCGCGATTGGCCGGCAGGCGGATCTCTACCCGATTGTTGCGATCATCTGCCACCGCCACCTTCGACCATAGTTCATGGCGATCGCGATCGATCAAAAACAAGGTGCTGCGATCGGCCTGCATCAGATCCCGCGCCTCATCCATCACCTTGCTGAGGGTGTCATCCAGATTCAAGCTTTGCCCTAACGATGCCGTCGCCTCCAGCAAAGCCGCTGCCCCCCGTTGATTTCGCGCCGCAATGTAGAACAGATTGCAGCTTTCAAGAATCACCCCAATAGACGCCGCAAATTCACCAAACAGAGACTGATCAACCTCCGTAAACGGCTTACCATTGGATTTGTTGACTAACTGCACCACCGCCACCACCTGACTTTTGCGGTTCAATACCGGCATACAGAGCAAGTTACGGGTTTGGCGACCGGTGTGGCGATCGGTATCGCGGTTAAATAACGGATGGGTATCGACGTCGTGAATGTTCAACGGTTCACCCGTAGATGCTACATGGCCGATGATGCCGGTGTTCATCGGCACCCGCAGTTCAGCCCCGGGCTGGTCAATGCTCGCCGTCTTACACCAAAGCTGCTGCTTCTCCTCATCCACCAGAAAAATGGTGGTGTGCTCAGCATGTAAAATCTGCCCAATTTTGTGGGTAAAAGCATCCAGAAGTCGTTCGAGCATCACCTCCAACTTTTCGTTGTTGATGAGTTCGATCGCCTGTAGAAAATACTCAAACTCTGTGGTGATTTGTTCCAGCAGCGTCATGAACTGGGGGACAGGCAGATCCCTAATTTGGCCCGTCAAGTCCACCGTGGAGTCCACCTGAAATAGGTTGGCGAGCATACCGTGAGAGGAACCGGTCATGGGCTTGAAGATTAATGAGGCAAAAACGTAAGGCAGTCCTGAATCCAGGAGGTCACCCGCTACCCAAACAATACAATCAGCAATCTAAGGTGGGCGCAATCCTGGGTAACACAGGAGGATCCCATTCCATTCACCAAGCTAGATGCCTACAAAACCGGCGATCGCTCTTCACACCATAACGAATAAGAGTTATTTCCGTCGATAGCTGTGCTCCTCGTTGCCGCACTTGGTAGCTCCTAGACCAAAGGCACACCTTCTTTAGCTTATCGGGGTCTAGGTCTTTAGAACCGCCTTGCCCTAAAC
Source organism: Candidatus Obscuribacterales bacterium (assembly GCA_036703605.1). Classification (NCBI taxonomy): domain Bacteria; kingdom Bacillati; phylum Candidatus Melainabacteria; order Candidatus Obscuribacterales; species Candidatus Obscuribacterales bacterium. The sequence goes on from DATNRH010000457.1 coordinate 14,444, forward strand.
CCATGATCAGGTTGGCGGATGAGCCAGGGAGGGCGATCGCTCTGAGGATGCCCATGGTCTCTTCCCGTACTAGGTCAGCTACGGGTCTAGAACCACGGCTTAAAAAAAGTTAATCTATGGAGATGACTTTTTTGAGCACTCTCCAGTATTGTTGTGGTCTAAATCCTGTGGATGAAGTCCTGCGGCTGTAAGATGATCTCGATCCAGCGATCGCAGCCTCTCAGACCACGGTCATCCTAGCGAAGGATGGCACACTTTGGGGCTTGGGCTTTCCCACTGCATCTACTCTGAATCCTAGGTTCCTAGGGCATTCATCTCATCGTTCAGCACCTGTTCATCCCCCAATCGGGCTCATGCTAGCCAACTCCTAGGAGAATGACCTCCATGCAGGCTAGACTATGGAGCGATCGCGGCTAGAGGATAAGACCGCAGGGTCATTGTTTTGCCGCTTCCCTGCGCCAATCTGCTCCTTTGAGAATCAGGGCTGGTCACCTGATCTGTTGTTTGTTCTTGTGCACGTCTCGGTATAGATTATGCAGCCGAAATTTGTGGTTCGTTCCCGGCATTTTGCGATCGCCTTTATCTTTGGGTTGGTGCTGTTTTTAGTAGCAGGCACCCATCAATCCATGGTTCGCGCCCTAACGCCTTCCTCATCAGCCGCTGCGGTGTTGGGGCAGCACACTGCCTTGCCGATCATTGAGCCCGTCTTACCTTCGTCCGCCACTTGGTCATCCTTCCCCGCGGCCAACCATGCGGCTGACCAACAGCTCCACGCCTCAGCCCAAACGCAATCCGCTCAGCCTAGGGCCGCCATCAGCACCCAGCCCCTCACCGTTGCAGAGGCGGCCAATGTTCAGCAGGTTGAACCGTCTCAAGTGGCGATGAGCGATTGGCTATCTGCCTCGTTCCCCGTGGAAGACTTTCAAACCTATACCTCTCCCTTTGGCTATCGGGGATCGCCCACCGGTGGCTATAACCGAGAGTTTCACTATGGGCTCGATCTAGCCGCGCCGGAGGGCAGCTACATTCGCAGCTGGTGGAGCGGGGAGGTTGTGGAAGTTTCCGACGACAGTAATTGCGGCACCTCTGTGGTCATTGAGTCAGGCCCTTGGCTACATATTTACTGCCACATGCAAGGCTATGTGGAATCTGATGGCGAAGGACGCTACATGAGCGATCAGGGCGGTGGGCTACAAATCCGCGAGGGGCAAACCATCACCGCAGGCTCCCGTATTGGCCGGGTTGGCATGACGGGGCGTACAACGGGCCCCCATCTCCATTGGGGGCTGAAATATGACAATAGCTGGGTTGATCCAGCCTTGGTTCTGCGGGCTATGTACGCTAGCCAGCAAACAGCATCGCGCTAGGCCATACAGATTGGGTGGGGTACGGCTGCGCCCAGCGCGTCTACCGATACCATCGGGCTTACTGGTTAGGCTACAGGAAGCATAACGTCACCGAACTCGCGTTTTGTACAGCTTGGATGCGTCACGGCTACACCTGACGCATCCTGCTCATCCATCGAGTCTGCTGGGATAGACGATCTCCCAACCCATGGGGCCGCGGCTATTTAGTAGTCTCGCCCCTTCACCTGAGCCAGCTCGTCCTCATCGCGAACACCATCTTCCGAGTAGTAGCCTGAGGCTTTCTTGGCCTCGATTTCCACTTGAGCATCTGCTGGGATCAATTCCGGTGGAATCGGCACCCGTTTCACGACCTCAATCCCTGAGTGGGTGATGGCGTTGTACTTCATCTGACTCATAGATACTAGGCGATCGATTTTGGTGATTCCCAGCCAATGCAAGACATCCGGCATCAATTCCTGGAAGCGCATATCCTGCACCCCAGCCACACACTCGGTGCGCAAGAAATAGGCATCGGCGCGATCGCCCCCTTCTTGACGTTTGCGGGCATTGTAGACCAAAAACTTGGTGACCTCACCCAAGGCTCTGCCTTCTTTACGGCAGTAGACAATCACTCCAGCACCACCCTCCTGAGCAGTTTGAATGCAGACCTCGATACCGTGAACCAGGTAGGGGCGGCAGGTGCAGATATCTGAGCCAAACACGTCGGAACCATTGCATTCATCATGTACCCGCACCGCTAGAGGTATGGTGGGATCGGCCACTGTGTTGATATCCCCAACGATATAGACCGTTGTGCCGCCAATCGGAGGTAGAAACACCTGCAGATCGGGACGGGTGACCAGTTCTGGAAACATGCCGCCCGTTTGTTGAAACAGCACGCGCCGCAGATCGGCCTCCTCAATATCAAGACGCTGGGCAATCCCTGGCAAATACCACACCGGATCAATTGCCGCCTTAGTGACCACAAGACTGCCATCGGCCTTCAGCAAAGTGCCATCCGCCACGATGCGGCCGGCATCAATTTCGCTCTGGAGTTCAGGAATATTGATATGGGCTTTGGTGATGGCAATGGTGGGTAGAATGTCGTAGTCTTCCGATGCCATATCCCGAAAGACCTCACTGACCAAACCGCCCAGGGGATCGAGGGAGACAATCTTGCTGGGGTCGCTCCAACTGGGATAGGGGCCAATATGCACCACGGGTGAGGTGTCAGTGAGATCGGCACGATGGGCTGGATCGAGGACGCCGCTGGCCACGGCCAAGGCTCGATACACGCCATAGGAGCCCGCATGGGTACCAATAACATTGCGATAGGCCAAACTGCGGGGAGAGCCGATCACCGGGCCGCGCACTTGGGGATCTGCAGCTCCCCACTCAATGGGAATACGTTTGGTGCTAGCACGATGGGAATGGGAGGTGAGAATGATGTGCTTCGGCTTCTGCGGGTTATTCACCATATCGATCCATCCGAGTGAGGGGAAAGGTTGTAGTGTATTCTAATCAGAACCAATGGAAATGCTTCAGGGGTGACAGAAGGCCACAGGTGGGGCGGTTCGAGGGACTCAGTTGGGATACCTCGATCACTGAAGCGGAGGCGATCGCTCTTGCGTCCGAACTATGGGGGCTGGTCTGTCCGGCGCATGGGATCATGTATTCGATATCTACCACCATACATCGGGATTCATGGCAGCAGAGGTTCATGTGATTACGCATCCACTGGTTCAGCACAAGCTCTCGCTTCTGCGCCACGTGGACACC
>DATNRH010000458.1 GCA_036703605.1 Candidatus Obscuribacterales bacterium
CTCCTTGGGCATAGCGCTTGCCGACGGTAGGTCCCTGCAGGATGTTAGGAACCGGTACACATACTACACAGAACAACAGACTGCATTAGGCCTAAGCATTGGGCTTGTGCTGCATCTGTTGCAAACGGTATGGAATACCTAAGCGCAGAGGAAACCCAAGAAATAGCCCTTAGACCAAGAGACAGTGAGAAAGCTACAGATCTGAAGTAGAGGAACTATCGCTACTAGATATAGGCACTGATGATAGGGACCAGTACTATGAACGAATGACCAGAGCGCTAGGGTAAAGACACAGGCGAAGGACCATGTACTAGCCTAGACCAGAGGTCGAAGCAGTCATGGCGAGGCAGGTGGAAATCCCGTAGTCCCTTAGGACGAAGGGATAGACATATCGGCGCCGACAAAACATGTGAACTATCAGGTAAGTTAAGAGGCATGGAGCCTGCGGCTCACAGCTTATGGAGGCTTAGAGCTGGTATGCAAAAAACAAACCTCTGCGATGCTATTGAATTTGTAGTATTCTGGGAGCGGTTATGTGCAATGGTGCATCGCTTGACATTGTTGGGCAGCGTTTACGTCAACGTGATACTCATTGCATGCTGTGTCAGCGCAACTGACGGCCTTAGATAGTTGGAGATGCTTGGTCATAATTCATCGGCAGGCATGGTAGTTGCGGCAGCAGCTTTCCGATGAGGGGCCATTTGCCAAGGCCGGGAATTGGCACGGGAAGCGATGACCTACGGGCTAAGCTTCTAAGAGGCCTTATGAGGCACTGTCTAAGGCCGAATCAGATTCCAAATTTGCTGCGAATACACGAGGGGGTAACTTCGACAGACTTGCGGTGGAGTTCCCCCACGGCCCTCTCTCTTTTGGCCGGGCGACCGGCACGCAGCTGGGGGGCGCGGAGTCGGCGGACGATCGACATGGCCGCCGACCGCCGTGGCCACCTACACAGTCACAGCGCAGCGGAAATTTCGGAGTCGCATCACGGTCTGTCTGCTGGTCCTGAACTCGCGGGCCACGGCT
>DATNRH010000459.1 GCA_036703605.1 Candidatus Obscuribacterales bacterium
CGGACAGAGCTTGGCTGATCTGAATCAAGGTTTTGGCTGTGGGGTTGGAGGATGTGGATGAAGACTGTGTCATAGGAACGTCCATGGGATGAAGGATGAATGAATAAAAGCGATCGCTTTACTTTATGTTAAGTCTACAAAACTGTATTCAATCATACAAAAGCTTCCATGAATGATATCCATGAACAAAATAGATAGATCGGCGATCGCTCAACTCACCTAGGGCTGAGATGGTGCAGTGGCGGGTTCTAGGAACTGGGGGGTGGGTAGATCATCCAAATGGGAGCCGCAAACGGTGCAGGCAGGTAGGTTATGTTCGACGGCGTAGGGTTCATGCACCTGCTCTAACCAGGTGAAGAAGGCGCGGAAGTTTTGGGCAATCGCCTCTGGATCGCTGGACAGATCGCCGAGCTGAAAATGCGGAGCAGGATTTTCCACCGCAAAGGGGCAGGCGTGGACGGTGCCGTCGGTTTTTAACACCGGGTAGCAATGGGGGCAGGTGTGGCTAGCTTTGGGACGCGATTCTTGCCCAGTAAAGGGATCAATGCCGCGTCCTGAATCGACGATATCGGGATGACCAATGGCGATCGCTCCTGGATGCGCTATCTCATACGCTTCTAGTTTGTGGAGAGACGTCAAGGGCATTTGGGGCGCTCCATCACCGGTAGCGATGGAGTAGTTGAGGGAGGCGGTGGTTTTACCGAGAGGATCAGATGTGAGGATGGTTAGGAGGCGATCGGCCTGGATGCCGTTGGAATAGATGACGATCGCGCCGGTGAATCCATGGTCTCGCAGATAAGCGATCGCCCAGATGACGTTATCGGCATTCAGCGTTGGTTCGCCGCCGTAAAATTTCACTGCTCCTAAATCATGCAAGATCACGGTACGCAGGACGGCATCGAGGTGGTCGCTGGTGTAGTCGTGGTACCAGCCTTTGGGGGAGCCAAAGACGGTACAAAAGTCGCAGTCGCGGTTGCAGCGGTTGCCGGGATAGAGATGCAGCTCCATCAGGCGGTTATCCTGAATCACGCCGCGATCGCGGGAGGCTCGTTCTTGAAAGACCATGGTGTTCTCCATATAGGTTGTGTTCTCCATATAGGCAGACTTCATGACATGACGCTAGGGTGCCGGGTTTTGACTCCGCTCCACTCTCTTCCTATAGGCTCAACCCTCTTCCCATAAGAATTTGAGCATGATTTACGTTTTCCCACGTCGCAAGCTGTGGGATACCTCGGCTCAAACTGTGGGGATTACCCAGCCAGTTCTGTTTCCCAAAGATTTTCTAATCGGGTGGTATATTCGGCGTTCACCAAGGGCACGGTGTTCTCTGTTAGCTCTTGCAGCGGTAGGCCATAGTCGGCTGTCACTTGGGCAAATTGGGCCTGCAACGCTGGAGGCAGTTTCTCCACGGCCAGCAGCGGTGGATCGCCCCAAACCTCGGGCTTAAATTTCTCCAGTTGCCCCTCGGGGCTGGATAGGAGATTAGCCAACACCATACCCCCAGCGGGATTGCCTGCATTGATGGGAATTGCGGTGAAGGATGGGTCATTCAGGGAAGCTCCTGGCAAACTGAAGGCGGTGGTGCTGTCGGGAAACTGTCCGGTGGTTAACCCTTCGACCACCCGCGAAATAAAGATCGGCAGCATCCAAATTTCACCGTTGGCAAACAGTTCATTCAGCCGGGTTTGGGTGGGGGGATAGGTGTCGCCGCTGCGCCAGAGATAGGGTTTCAGTTCCTTGAGGTAGGCCACGACTTGCGGCGCGTTTTGCTCCCATAATGCTTCGTTGAAGTCTGCCCCTGCATATTGCTCATAGCCGCCGGTGACGCCGTAGAGGACGGTGAGTAAGAAGCGGCTGCCATCAAAGGCGGGCGGGGCGACGTAGGCAAAGCGGCCGGGGTTGGCCTTGGCCCAATCCAGCAGGTCGGCGAAGCTTTGCGGCGTGGCATCAACCCGGCTACTGTCTTTGGCCATGATGTAGTAGGAGCCGGTGTAGGGCGCTTCGTAGCCATCAATAGGAAGGCCAAAGTCATTGAGAACAGAGGGGTTCTCCACATCATAGTAGGCCATGGCGGGCAGGAGGTCTGTAAATGGGCCATAGAGCAGGTTGCCCTGCTTCATGGTGCGGAAGTTTTCCCCATTGATCCAAATTAGGTCAATGTCGCCGCCGCTGGTGAGCCCGGCCTGCACTTCACCCACCACTTTATTGACGGCTTCTACGGTGTCGTTGAGGGGGATGCGGTTGAGGGTGATGTCGTAGTCGGTTTTGAGGCGATCGCCCACCCATTGGTCGGCGTAGGCGTTGGTGACGTCACTGCCGCCCCACATGGCCCAGCGCACGGTGCTGCCTCGGGCTGCTGCCACGACGTCATCCCAGGATGCAGTGGTGAGATCGAGGCTGGGGGGAGCGGTTTGGCGATTGCAGTTGCTGGTGAGGGTGGCCAGGCCCGCGGCGGTGGCTAGGACAAGAAATTGACGACGATGCAGTAAACGGTAGGACATAGATGGCATGACTGAACTCATGACTGAACGGCAGGTGAAGGCATGACGACGGGCGGGCAGGGCTCGCTAGGCAGCCCCCAGAGGGCATCAGGCGGAATGTATAACCAGATGGTTTGTCCGAGGGCTATGTCTTGGGTGGGAGATCCCCAGACCTGCAGGGTGAGGTTGGGGGCGATCGCTACGGTGATGCGCCGCTGGGTGCCGGTAAATCGATTGGCGATCGCTTCCCCGGCTAAACAATTGCCCGGTACGTCGGGCAGATGAGCGGCATCGGTATAGAGCTTCAGCGCTTCGGGTCGCAGGGTCACCCGCAGGGGCCCTTGGTGGGCGAGGGAGCTGGTGAGGCGTTGACCACTGGGCAGGTGCCACTGGTGCTGCTCGGCCTGGACAGTGAAGAAGTTGACGCCGCCCATAAACCTGGCGGTGGCTTCATCACAGGGATAGCGGTAGAGGCGTTCGGGGGCATCCATCTGGCGTAGTTGCCCATCAAACATCAGGGCAATGCGCTGGGCCATGACTGTGGCTTCGGCTTGGTCGTGGGTGACGATCAGCATGGTGACTTGGGTCTGGGCCTGTAGGCTGAGGATCAAGTCCTGCATCTCTTCCCGTAGGTTGGCATCTAGGGCAGAAAGCGGTTCATCGAGCAGCAGCAGCTTGGGGCCAATCACCAGCGATCGCGCTAGGGCCACCCGCTGGGCCTGACCGCCAGACAGTTCCAATGGCTTACGATGTTCAAAGCCTTGGAGCTGTACTCGATGCAGCATGGCGATCGCTTCCTTGTCTCGATCCACCCGATTCATGCCGCGCATCTTCAGCCCAAAGGCGACATTTTCCCCCACGGTGAGATGGGGAAACAGCAGGCCCCGCTGCAGCACAAGGGCCATATCTCGCCGCTCTGGCGGCACGTGGTTCATGGGGCGACCCTCTAAATAGATGGCTCCGGCATCGGGATGCAGCAACCCGGCCACCAGTTGCAGGGTTGTAGACTTGCCGCAGCCCGATGGCCCCAGCAGGGCCAGCACCTCCCCCTGAGCCATGGTCAGCCAGAGATCATGAACGGCAACATGACCCTGAAACTGTTTGGTTAAATGTTCAACAACAAGATAGGCCATAGCTGGAGGCTGTCACGACAGGAGGAACGAGATCAGGAATGAGAGTTGCTAAACGTTGCCAAGACCGCCCAAGGCGTGGTTTTGCTGCAGGGCTCGGCTGGCAAAGACCAGAAACACCAGACCAGGAATCACAGAGGTGATGGCCACCGCCGCCACCAGTCCGTGATTTCCCCCTTGCAGCAGGGTGAATAATACCATTGGCAGGGTAAAGACGCGGCCACCACCGATGATAAAGGTGAGTAAAAATTCGTTCCATGAGATTAAAAAGGCGAATAATGACCCTACCACAACCCCCGGAGCAATCAGCGGTAGGGTGACCGTCCACAGAACCTGCCAGGGCGAGCCCCCTAGCGATCGCGCCTGCAATTCGTAGCCGAGATCGAGGTTGGCGAAAACGCTGGACAAGACTAGGGTCATGTAGGGAATGGTGGGCATTAGATGAACCAGAATCACGCCGAGGATGGTGCCGCTTAGGCTAAGGCGGATCAGGACATACTGGATGCCCATCAGGGTGGCCAGGGGCGAGACAATAATCGGCATCAGCAAGAAGAGTTTCAGAACCATTTTGCCCGGAAAGTCCAGGGTGCCTAGGGCGCGACCGGCAGGCAGACCGACGACTAGGGACAGGCTGGTGGTGACAAGAGCGATCGCTAAACTTTGCAGCAGTCCTTCGCCAATGCGGGAGCTGGGGGAAAAAATCTGCATCCAGTGGGTCATTGTCCATTGGTCTGGCAAAACTTGGGGAAAAAACCAGCTCTGGGCAACGGACCAAATCACCAGGGGCAAAAAGGGAAGCAGCAGGAGGGCGATCGCCCCTCCAATCAGACCATAGCGGGGTAGGGTGATCATGCATCACCTCGCTCTGCATAGGGTTGCCGACTTTTAGCCGTCAGCACTAGGTAGAGGGCGAGGATGGCCATGGATACTCCGGACAACAGTAAGCCTAGGGCGACGGCTTCTGGGCGTTTGCCTAGGTCTGTATCGGTGAAGGCGCGGTAGACCAAAACGGGCAGGGTGCGTGGGCGGGTTGATCCCAAAAGAAAGGGCACTTCAAAGGATGCAAAAATGTAGCCGAAGACGATCAGGCTAGCGGATAGAATGCCGGGCTTCATCATCGGTAGTGTCACGTTCCAAAAGCATTGCCAGGGATTGGCTCCCAGGGCCCGCGCCTGATGTTCGTAGTAGGGATTCATGCCCCGGAGAACCGCCAGCAGAATCAGGGTGATGAAAGGAATTTCTTTCCATAAAAAATGGATGAGGACTCCCCAATTATGGGGGTCGTTCACCAACAGGGGCACATCTTGATCCGACTGAATCCAGCCAAACGCCATCAGAAGCCGTGCCAAGAAGCCACTGGGCGACAGCAGCAACAGAATACCCGCTACGCCCACCAGGTGGGGAATGGGTAAGGTAATTTGACAAGCGATCGTGGCCCAGCGCCCCGCCGACCGCAGCAGCAGGGCTAGACCGACGCTAATCACCGTAGACAGTCCAGTGGCCAACGCGGCCAGATAGAAACTCAGCCAGAGCGATCGCCCCAATTCTGGATGGGAGAAGGCGGCACCGTAGGCGGCGAGAGATGGCTTGGCCTCGCCCAAGATGCCAATCACGCCTACGCTTTGCAAGCAGGCTAGAATCAACCCGCCGCCAAACAAAAGTCCAATAATGCCGATGGCGGGGAGCAAGAGCAGGTAGGCGCGTGCCCATGTGGGCCAGCGACTCCACTGAAATAGCTGTTGACGAGATAACTTAGATGTAAGACCAACCATAGATAGAAAACAAAAGGCGATCGCCACTAGGCGCTTACTTTAGCAGAAACCACCGCTGTCTTCCTGAAAATCAGATGAGGAGAGGATGAATCTCTACTCTCTTGCCCACAGACAGCACTTGGATGGGCTAAAGGTCTTCTTTGAGCCAGGCCATGACGGCCTCGCAGAGGAAGGGAAATTGCAATCGGCTTTGTGCTAATCGCTGCAAGCGTTCTGTTGAGCTGGCGCTACCGGCATCGGCATACCAACGGTTGGCCGTGATCCAATACCCCGCTGTCCAACAAAGCGATCGCACTGCTGGAAATGGGCCGAAGGCAGTGAAATGGCGCTGGATGGTTTCTGCTAAGCGATCGTCGTCCAAGGCCGCGTAATACTCCCGCAAGAACAGGGCGCGATCGCTCTCGGGCATGTGATAGCCAGGGCGGCGCTGCACCGTCACCGGCGATAGAAAATGCCCCAGATCCCCCGCAGGCGATCCAATCTCTGCCCATTCCCAGTCAATTAAATAGGCGCGATCGCTTCCCACCACCCAGTTCTCATAGGTATGGTCGCTATGTACCAAGCAGCGATGGGGCCAGTCGGTCAGCCATGCTTCGCTCCACAGGCGCTGTTGGGCTAAATCCAGCACCTGGTTCAGCAAGTCCACGATCTGGGGATCGGCTTGGGGCGACTCGATGTAGGGCTGAGCGTAGGACTGAGATTCTTGGTAGAACAAGGAGAGTGGTTGGTCTATCACGGGCACCTTGGGCATGAGCGTGGATAGATCATGGTTGGGTGACAGGGGCAATCGATGCAGTTGGGCCAGGGTCCGAGCTGCTTTTTTCAGATCCTCTGGGCTATAGTTGAGCGATCGCCCTTCTAGATAATTGGTGATTAAATAAGTCCAGGGAAAATCATCGCTTGGTGCTAGCTGAGCCTGGTATAGCTCATGGCTGATACCGCTACCGCTGAGATAGGCGAGAATGGTTTGCTCAAACTGAGTAATCCGACTAAAGACACCGCCAAACCGTTGATTGGGGGTATTCACGGCCACCCGCACCAATTGCGTCGTATTCAGCCGAAAGGTGACGTTGGCCTCCCCATGGGCCAGCAGGTGCAGGTCGCAGTCTTGGTTATAGACATCCTGGCGCTCAAGATGGGATTGGAGCGCCGTTTGTAGCTGCTTGAGGTCGAGAATGGAGGTGGGCAATGGTCGTCAACGATGCGTCATTATTGACCACTATAAAGGATTCAGTCTTGGGTGGGGCGAAGGCGATCGTGACTACCACAGAGAATGCCCCATCGTCAGAGAGGATTTGGGTGGACTCAATCAGCAACTGTTCCCCATCTATCCTATCCTATTCGTTAACAGTGCTAGGGGATCAGCCACATGACGATCAGACCGATCACAGACGATGATAGTGTCGCTATTACCGACATCTACAACTGGTATATCTTAAACACAACGATCACCTTTGAGCTAGAGACCATCAATGCTTTAGCTATGCAACAACGCATTCAGGAAAAACGAGTGCATCATGATTGGCTAGTGGGGGAAGTGAACCAGGAGATTATTGGCTATGCCTATTATGGTGCCTTCCGTGCTCGATCAGCCTATAGCCATACGGTAGAATCTACTATTTATTTGGCACATGATAGGCTAGGTCAAGGGTTGGGAACGTTGCTGTACAGAGAACTCCTACATTCAGCCGCAACCCGTGGTTTTCGGGAGATGATTGGTATCATTGCATTACCCAACCAAGGCAGTATAAAACTACACCAAAAGTTAGGGTTTGAAGAAACGGGTGTGCTCAAGCAGGTGGGCTATAAGTTTGGTCGCTACATTGATGTGGGGATTTGGCAAACATCTCTGGGTTAACGCTAGGGCGGCTCTAGGGCTCAAAGGCGATCGCTTGAAATCGGTTTTTCAGAAACTCGGTGAGCATCTGTACCTTCGTGGACAGATGTCGGTTGACTGGATAGAGGATCATAATGTTCAACGAGGGCAGGTGGTAGTGGGTAAATAAACGCTGAAGGCGATCGCTACCTAGGTCGCCCCCCACGATAAACGATGGCAATAGGACAATACCTAGGTCTCGTAAAGCTGCTTGGCGCAGGACGTCGCCATTGTTGGAACAGAGGACGCCGTGAATGGGCACGGTAATGTCTTCCTCTCCATCCATAAACCGCCACTGACGACGACTGGATAAGTAACCATAGGATAAGCAAGAGTGATCATGTAGGTCGTGGGGATGGTTGGGCGTGCCATGCTTGGCTAGGTAGCCAGGGGATGCGCAGACAATCTGCTGGACGGCAGCAATGGTGTGAACAATGACGCCTGGAAAATCTGAGGTTTCGGAGATCCGCACGGTGAGATCAAAGCCTTCCTCAATCGGATCAATGAAGCGATCGTTCAGGGTGAGCTGCACGTGGAGTTCGGGATAGTGAGCCATAAAGTCAGCGATCGCGGGCGCTAAGTTGAGGATGCCAAAGGACATAGGGGCGTTGATGCGCAGATTGCCGCGCGGCTCTTGGTGAATGCGCGACACGGCCAGTTCAGCTTCTTCTAAGGCGGCGAGAATGTCTAGGCAGCGATCGTAGAAA
>DATNRH010000460.1 GCA_036703605.1 Candidatus Obscuribacterales bacterium
CAAACTCGCTGGTACGCAGTTCCAGCCGCCACTCCTGTTCCCGACGCTTGTATTCGCCCACCTTAGCAGTCATGGCCGCCGCCGTATCAATCGTGTCAGCCGTCACCTCAGCAATTTGTCTGGCTGCATCTGCAACAGCAGCAAATTGTTCTCCACTCACACTAGCCGTAGCATAAGGGAAGACGGCAACGGCACCTGTTTCAACTTCGGGAGCTGCCCTAAATCCACCGGCGATCGCAGCAACCGGCACCGCCACAAACCGGGTAGCCTGTGCAATCCCCATCAAGACAAGTTCTGCCAGTTCTTCATCATTTAAACCACTGTCAGTCAGAGTTTGGAAGTAATCGCGGCGGTTAAGGATGCGCTGGCGACTAATGCCTAACACGGCGATCGCTTCTCTAGCTGCATCGACAGCCGCCTCCCGAACAGCGGTGGTTAGGTCGAGCAGATTGCGTTCATGGGTGTTCTCCAACATAGTTAGTTGCTCAGCATCGCGCTTTTCTAGCACATCTAGCAACGCAGCCCCGAACGTTTGCACATTGCCAATCATCTCCTTGGCCCGCTCCAGCATAAAGCTATAGCGATAGTGAGGTACGGGCACATTCAAGTCCGCCAACAGGCTACCAATATCGCGCCCACCAGTGGCTGCCGCCTGCACCAACGCCCGCACATCAAGAGGCGGCTGAAATAGAGCAAGCTGCCGAAAAACACCCTCAAGGTTAAGGCTATGGCGAATCTTAAACAGCCGATCTTCTACTCGATCCCAAAAGCCAATAAAGTCTGAGTTTTCGGGCACGCAGAAGGTATTAATAATCTTGCCATTCTGGTTCAGAGTAATAGTGCTAGTGCGCGCCGCTACATTGCCGTTCAGGTCTAGCTCGGTGAGGAACTCGGGGGTTTCTTCAAAAGCCTCACGAATGCCCTGGTAGTCACCCACTTCTTCAAACTGCTGAGAGGCTCTGGCTTCAGGGCGAGGGCCCAGCAGGTTAAACGCCAACACATAGAGCAAAAAGGCCTGATTAATCGACTCGCGGTTATCTTGGGCAAACAGGTTATCGGCCCAGTCTAAGAGGTTGGTGATATACCGCATCACGATCGCCTTCTGGTAAGCATTGAGCCGCAAGCGAGCGATCGCATGGGGGTTAAAGGGATCGTTCTGATACTCCGCCAGAGCCGCCTCATTCTCCAGCATTTGCCGCAGAGTCTCTAGCGACAGATTTCGCAGAGGCCAATATTGCCAGAATCGATCTGGATTCAGCCCAGTGCCGCGATTACTCTCGGAGGCCGTAGGGTTAAAAATATAGTGATACCACCGTTGAGCATCAGCAAAGCTCTGATTAGTACTGAGCTGATTAGCGATCAAGAAGGGAATGTAGAAGAAAATTTCCCGGTAGTAGAGGCCGTAAGCGCCATCAAAATCGATGGTACTAGGGATATCCTCCGCCAACACCAGTCCCAGACCCGAATCAGGATCATAGGTAAAGGGCTGGTAGCTGTTGAAATCCAGTTCCTCCGTCTGCTGTGCTTGCAGGCTAAGCAAACCATCAAGGCCCTGGGTAAACAGCTTCAAACTCAAGTCATGCACTGCAAACGTACTAAGACGCACAAACCGAAATCGGGGCAAATTAGCATCCCTAGTCGGATCAATAGCCTCTAGAGCTTCATCTCGGTCAAAGTAGAGCTTGATATGCTGACGCACATCTCCTAGGTCACTTTGAGCATATTCAAACCGAATCCGCTCAGCCGCTGTTTTCAGATTATCAATGTCCGCCTGAATCAAGAACTGCTCATCACCGGTATTTAGAATGTACCAGCCCGGCTGATTACCCACATCAATCACCGAGGCTTCATAGCGGGGCAAGTTCCTCAACAGGAAGTTTCTCCCAGCGAATTCCTGTTCGTCTTGCAGATCCTGAACAATCGTGGCAATTTGTCTGGAAATGTTCAAGAAAGACAGACTATGCAGATTCTCTTGCAACGCTCTTAAGCTAGCCGGCGTAAACCGATTAAGTGTAGAATGCTCCCCATCAGCATAGTCATTCAGGCTTAACCCATTCGTCAAAGACAGATGCAGGATCAGCCCCCGACTATTGGGCAGGCTAGAGTTGTCCGCACCAGCGGAGAAGAGGGACACATTGACATCGTAGTTCGTGATGTCTTCAAAACGGTTCTCCAGTTGGAGCGTGAAGCTTTGCTCCTCTAGGTTGTTCCGAATGCTTCTGACCTGATTTCCATAGAACAGAATGATGCGCTCTCGATCAACATCAATGGGTAGGATAGCGGTCAATTCAAAGCTTAGACTGGAGGTTACCAGAGTATTGCGGTTGCCCAACAGAGTGCGGAAAGAGCCTGAGTAGATATTAATCAGCGGTGGGCGATTCAACGATTGATAAAACAAGCCCACTTCCCGACCTGACAGCCTTTCATAGCGGCCTGCACTAATATCCGCCAAATCTCTTACCTGCTCCCACAGTCGAAATTCGCTCAGTTGGACGGTGAAGAAGGTATTGAGGGGAGCAGGGGCTACCTGGTCTCGTGTCGCAATGGCCAAGGTACTCACAGCAATGGCTTCAGCAATCGGTCGACCAATGCTCAGCACCTGAGCTGAAGGCAACAGTTCACCCAGATTTCCCGTATCCCGCAGAACCGAAGCCGTATCAACCTGATCATCTCCAACATAGAGGTTCAGCACATACTCACCTCTCCGTTGATAGTCAAAGATGACGGCAATATGCCGCCAAGCATCATACGGCAAATTCACATCCAAGAGCGTGGCTGAGGTAGAGGCCGTCCGAGACACCGTCAGCCGCCAGGTTGTCGTTTCCCACTGAGGTGTAGCCGCCGCCACGGTCAGCAGCCGATTAACCGCACCAAGGGCTGTCGATGTGCGGTTCCTCAGGTCGTCATTGATAGCGTCGATCAAGCTATCAATAGCGTTAACCAAGCTGGTTACTGCATCCATCAGATTAGGATTCGTTGTCTCATTAGCCGAGTCCCTTGCCTGTTGCAGATTCTCGATAATGGTTTGCAGATTGTTAATGGCTTCATTGCGATCCTCTTCAGAACGACCTGCGTTCAGGAGAATATTAGGACTGGTGCTGGTCGCTTGTTGGACAGCCTGAGGTACCGCTTCTCTGAGGCCCAAGACCGGGGTGATATTAGCTGCAGCGGTAGCTCTTAATGCATGGCCATAATCGAATAGAGTTACCTGGGGAGAGTTAGGTCGGGTTGAACCAGTAAACCCATTAGGACGTTGATTCTCCAGCTTGGTCCAAAATGACCAAGTGAGTCGCCGCATGTCAAACCGAGGAATGACGTTCAAAATGGCGGTATTAGCGTCAAGTTCTAAGACCTGAGCATTACGTTCGAGGGGCACCTCACCCTCTTGATTTAGGGTTAAGACCCGCTGGGCAGCAACCCGTTGCCAGTTGGGCAGGATAGCCTGCTCCGCACTGATCGTCTGATCCAGCTCCAGGTAGGTTTGGGGGGCAATCCAGCTTTGGTCAGCATCTAAATAGGAGTACTTGACCATCGGACGAAACACATCCACATTGCGCTGTACCCGTTCCCCGGTATTGTCGTTGACTAAAAAGCCTTGGTTGTCAATGCTGCGGCGTTCAGCTCGGTAATCCTCAATGTCTTGCTGGGTTACACCTTCCCCTTCAAGAGTTTGCTCAGATCTATCATCTTCGTCCTCTGGGGTGACCGTCACCGGGCCAACATCCATGGGCTGGCTCAGCTCTCTTAGCTCAGCCCAGAATAGAAAGAGGCGGCCAAAGGCATAGACGGGCGAGACATGATCGGCATCGATCACCAAATCGATCGCTTTCCAGGGACGCCATTGGGCACCGTTAACCAACTCGCGGTAGTAGAACTGAGCTGGCTGAGATTGGGTACGACCGACCAGAAACAGAATGTCATCCTGGCTAGCATTTTCCCTTGCCTCTAGGGGCTTGTGATGGTAGCTACCAACAATTTTTAGGTTGGCTACTTCCATAAACTGGTTGAGGTAGTGGGTATATGCCTGGGTAACAGATGCCTGGTTAATTTCTCCCTGCATGAGGTTTTGTTCTAGCTCCTCAAACAGGGGGGTTTTGTCGGTGCGAAGTTCTGGCTCAATGAAGCTTTCGGGATAGAGAAAGACCTTGCGATTGGCTTCCCATACCCGGTAGTTTTGGATCCACTCCCACTGATCGGCGGGGATAGTGGCTGGATCCACTCCTTTTTCCAGGTTCATTAGACAGCGTTGTACATACTGCTGCAGTGCGGCTGTGCCCTGAACGATGCGAGATGTTTCGACTACGCTGTTGACCTGCACATCCAAGAGTAGATAGTCCGACAGCAGGTCGGGGCTCCGGCGACCCTCAAAGTCGGCGGGGATATCTTCCATGGCCAAGGCCAGCAGCGCATCCCGCTTTTGCATCGCCAAGGGATCCCGTAGAGGACGGTAGACACGGGGCCATTGCTCGTCATCGTACAGGCCGCGTAGCACTGGCAGTAACGCATCTGCCTGCTGGCGGTAGAAGCTCAAGGAAAGGTCATCGGTGGCAGTAAACCGGATCAAGAAGCTGATATCTACCCGTAGTCGCTCGGCCAGGGCAAACCCGCGATGGAGCAGAATCAGATGTTCGACTCGGTTATAGGGGCGTTGTGCGCCAAAGTGCTGTTGTAGAGTCACGAGCTGAGGTACATCCCAACCACTGAGCTGCAAAATCGCCTCATTCACCAAGGGCGACTCCGACTGGAGCGTCAACACATCCAGCAGTGGGGCAGACTCGCCGCCAAAGGCTGCCTTCAATTCGGTGAAGATAAATAGGTGAGTCAAATCAGTTAGGTTGGGGCTGAAGACGTCGCTGACACTAAAGCAGGTAGGGTGAGTCAGCAATGCTCTGATTTCAGCGGCATTCAGCTCAAACCGAGTCACCAGCAGCAGAATTTTATGGAGTCGGAACAGATAGTCCAGCACATCGGTTGGAATGGGCTGCTCCTCATCTAGATTAATCAGTCGCTGCAGCAGGCGAGCCGGGTCACTCAACGGTTCGTTCACGGACTGGAAGTAAGTCATAACGGCCTGCAGGGGTTCGGGTTCTGCTCCCAACAGATCTGACAGACTAGCTAAGATGGCGTTGCGGTGCTCATCCCGGTAGCGTACCAGGGTTTCGATAATGGTGAACTGACGGTTGTTCTGGTTTTCCAGCACTGCCTGAATATCCGCCAGCACTGTGGGGTTGGGGGGAGTGTCGCCAAAGGCCGTGGAGAACTCGTCTAAATCATCAGGGCGCAGAATGATGCCGTACTCATTGACAAAGCCTGCCGCTTGCAAGGCACCGAAGACATCGATAGTCAAGTTGGCATTTAAGCCAGCCAACGGAGCAGACCAGGTTTGAACCTCGGCCAGGGGCTGCAAATCCGTGGGCATCTGGTAGCGATCGCTGACGGCTCCTAGATCATCCACAAAGTAGCGGCGGGTCAGGGCACCGATGGTGATGTCATCTTCCCTGGGGCGGAGGAAATCAACGATTTCGGCAGACTCGAACTCGCTGATCTGCTCCGAGATGAAGGTGATCGGGCTCACCAAAAACTCGATGCTCTGGTTCGCTAGGTCATCGGCAACACCACGCAGGGTGGCGGCGGTGTAGGGCAGGCGATCGCTAGGACTAGGACGGTCAGACGCAAAGAAGTTTAGATCATCGATGCTGATGCCAATACGGCGCATGTCGGTCAAGCGATCGCTCAACATGGCTAGATCCGCCAGAGACTCGACTTGCGAAAGCCCCACCCGATCCAGCAGCAGGTGGTATTCCCGCAGGGTCAGCCGCAGGGCCCGAGGCGTTTGCGCCAGTCGGTAGAGCTGCAGCAGGTAGGGAGTGTCTAGGGCAATCGTTGTTTCGGCTCCGCTGAGTTGTCTGACGAGGGCGTCCAGATCATTGCTGGACACTTGCAATGCCCCCATCAAACGGCTGCGGATAGCGCGATCGCGGCTGGGTAACTCCTGACCGGTAACATCCCAGCGGCGAGCAGGGTCGTGGTAGGCCCATGGAGATGTGCCCATCCCAGTTGGGTTAAACACCTGATCGAACAAGACTCGGCCATCGGCCCGGCCAGTGTGGCGCAGATCATGCCATAGGGCCGCAAGCCGTTCGCCAGACTGACGGTGGCGCGCCATCAACTGCCGGAAGGTCGCCAGATCCAGCAGGCTATCCCGATGCAGGATGATGTCAGGCAGGCGAGTGATTGTCAGAGGTTCCACAGTTTGCAGCCGGTCAAGATCGTCTAGGGTGACGGTGCGCCCCTGACCAGAGCGATCGCCAATCCTAGGGTTGTCTTCGGTGATGCCGTCAAAGCGCCATTCTAGGGCTAGGTGGGGCTCATCTCCCGTCAGAGCGGCATAGCGGTGGGCCACCAGCTCCGCCGTGGTGCGGGCCGTTGTCCACAGGCGTAGTTCTAGCACCGCCCCAACCAGATGGGTATCATCGGCAGTCGCTAACCCGTCATGGAAGCGCAGATCGGCGGCAGCAGCCCCCAGTCGGCTCGGCAAGGCCGCTGACAATTGCACCCCATCCCCTGTCCCCACCAGCTTGCCATCTAGATAGGCACGCAATACTTGAGGACGCAGCTCCGAGCGACCATCCAGCACTAGGGCCCCATGATGCCAACGGTTGGCCAGAATGCGATCGCTCGATAGCCAGGTACCCGACCAGCCCAGACTCACGTTATGGCCGCCCCAGTACAGCCGACCATCATGGGCATAGATCACCAGCCCTTGCTGGTCATCGCCGCTGTGGTAAAGAACCTGCTTACGCTGGCTGATCGTGGGATCGGCTAGCTTAAACCACAGTTCAATGGTGTAACGCTGCGGTGGGGTCGAGGTTTCCGCCGGTATGTCAAGGCTATCTTGGGCCGTACTAAAGCTGAGACTCACCTGGCTCTGGTGCCAAAAATCAGCATCCGTGGAGCGATCGCGGCTAACTAAGGTGGGTTTACGGGCCGATGCTAGGCCGCCCAGCCTCAAATGGTTGCCCTGAGGTGATGTATCTAACGTGTAGACGTTGTCGAACTCAGCCAAGGACCAGTAGGCCAGCAGCGTATCGGCAGTGAGATCTGGCGTCTGGTAGCGCTGGTGGACGGAAAAGTCTGACTGCACAGTCCCCCATAGTCGCAGGTCACGGAGCTGGCCGCCAAAGTACTGCTCCCCAGAGCGGCCTACCTCCAGAGGGACTGCGGCTGTCAGCCCAAGGGCCGGGACAGTGCCCTCCGCCTCCTCAACGCCGTTTACGTAAAAGGTGGCGCGATCCGCCGCAACGGTAACGGCAACATGGGTAAAGGCATCGGTTGCCAGAGCTGTTTCACCATTCAGGCGGGTATCGCCAGCCACGAGGGTGATCTGCCCCTCGGCATTTAGGCCAAACCACTGATCTGGGCCCCAGCTGAAGACAGGGTTGGCCTGGTCAATGGCACTGGGCTGCAGCCATGCCTCTAGGGTGAAGCGATCCGTCAATGCTCCCTGAAGTGCCTCAAGGGCCAGGTATTGGCGATCGCCGTCAAACTGTAGCGCCTGCAGGTTCAGCGGCTGCCGTAGCAGGGGCAGATCATCCACCTGTTGCCACATGGGATGATCAGGAATGTGCTCAACGCTAAAGAGCTGGTCATCCAGTTCAAACGGCTGGCGCGCACCAAGAGCCATCCAGTCATCCAGATCTAAATCGGCTGAGAGATAAACGCCCCGTTGCACCAGGATGTCATCAAAATATTTGTCTCCCGCTCTGGCGGCCCAGAAGCCAATGGTGCCAGCGGTGAGTCGGCGGCGATCGCGATTGCTGGAGTTAGTGTCATCAAAGGTATTGGCTTGAAACTCCGCCGGCTCGGGGGTACCCTCTGGCCAGATCTTGGCCCGAATCAGGGTGCGGCGACCGGTATCATGGGCTTCAATCAAGAAGCGGTACCACGTGTTGGACAACGGGTTGACCCCAGTATCCCGGCCTTCCCCGTTCACCTGGCGAGCCGCGTGGGGGTGGGGGGCAATGTGAAAGGTGCGCTGCCCGTCAAAGCGGCGGAGACGATAGTACTGGTCATGGCTGCCATCTTCAACGGCTTGGGGGTCGGTATAACGACTGAAAAAAGTAACCCCAATCCCGTCAAAGCTGCCGCTGGACTCCGGGGTGATCAGCATTCGCCCGGTGTAGGTGTAGCTGTTCCAGTCCAAGGCGTCCGCAGGTTGGTAGTGGCTATGAATGTTGTGCAGCCTCGACTGAGTTCCCAAGACAAGCGCTTCATCTTCCTCGGCAATTTGGAATAACTCGGGTACGGCACGACTGGAATTTTCCGCATCGGTATGCAGCCAATCCACCGGATCTGCTCCTGGCTCATAGGCGCTAAAGTCTTCTTGCAGCAGAGTCTCTTGCAGCACCTTGAGATCGTCAAAGGTCTTGGTGCCAGGGCCTGCCGTCCACACACCCACGGTGCCAGCAGTAATCCGGCGATCGCTGTCATCAACCGCTTTAATCTGAAAGTCTTCAGGCTCCAAGGTGCCAGCAGCCCAGATTTTTGCCCGCAGACGGGTGCGTTCTGCCCCAGCTTCCACCTCAATTGTGACCCGGTAATCCGTTTCCAGCTCCGGTAAAACGCCAGAATCCAGGCTACTGTCAGATTCAGCCCTCAGGGGTTGCACCCCGATGGGATGAGCCACCATATGAAACGTGGGTTGATGGGCATCCCGCCGCAGGGCGTAGTACTGGTCAACGCCGGTGGGGGTGCGGCTGAGCACTGTGAGCCCTAGGCCACTGTCCGTCTCACTGAAGCGCAGCTTCCCCTGATAGGTATAGTGACTCCAGGTGAGGGGCTCACCATCGGCGGGGGCATAGTGGGTTGTGATCCCGGCTAAATCAGAGTGGGTGCCGAGAACTGTCTTGCCGTTTAGATCAAGGGACTGAAACAGATCGGTAGCATCTTGAGGAGTAAGGCGATCGGCAGTATCCACCCAACCCGTGGGGTTGTCTCCCGGTTGGTACTGCGCAAACGTAGCCTTGAGCCGCACGGCTGCTTCCCGATCTTCCTCCTCTAGGTCTACTACTTCTAAAGTATTGAAACGGGCTGCTAGGGTCTGGGGTTGCTGACCAGCTACCCATAGACCGACGGTACCGGCCGTTATCCGCACATCACTGTCGTCGTAGGCCACCACTTGGGGATCGGTCGGCTGCGTTGTCCCCCAAGGCCAGACGGCGATCGCCATACGGGTACGTTCTGCCGGGCGATCGTCGGTCACCTGAATTTCAAAGGCATACCACGTCCCAGGTTCCACCGTCGGGAAATCATCCTGCTCTAGGGTGAGGGACTGCACCCCTTGGGGATGGGCCGCCAGGCTAAAGCTAGGTTGTCCATCTGGCCAAAGCACCTGCAGGCGGTAGAACTGATCGATATGCTCCGGATGACGGCTGAAAAAGGTCACCCCTAGTCCACCCGCAGTTTCCCCAGGTGGAATATCCGGCACATACAGCAGCCCACTA
>DATNRH010000461.1 GCA_036703605.1 Candidatus Obscuribacterales bacterium
GGGCAACAACGCAGTCCATCTGCGGCCGGGACTCCATCTTCTACGCCACAGTCATCATCGCGATACGATTCGTCCTTAGGGTTGTTGACAAAGAAGTTTGTGAGCCTCCTGCGAGGAGCGGAAGGGAATACTCTGGATCTCAATAGAGCTTCTATGGAACTTGGAGTACAAAAACGCAGAATCTACGATATCACGAATGTGTTGGAAGGAATTGGACGTACGTTTTTAGTGTTACCTACTATTCAAGTTTGTGCTGTCCTTGTTGTTGTGCCGTGTACTCACCCTCGCAACCCACTTCATTTCACCACTGTAGTGCTCGTGAAACAAGGGAAGAATCACGTTTGCTGGAATGACCATCCTCCGAAAACATTTTCTCGAGCTGCTGATCCAAACAGCGGGGATGATACAGAGAAGGATGGACCCTCCCCTCGTTTAGAGGCTCTTCGCAATGAAGTTGAAAGTTTGCGCGAGCAAGAGAGCCAGCTCGACCGATATTTGGAGTTCCTCTCTCGCCAATCGGGTGTGTTCTCACCCACTGGAGTGTCGGCACGTACTGGCGAATATCCAAGTTTTATTCCTCCTGGGCTGGAAAATGCTGCACGCTACATGTACGTTATCTATACTGATATTACTTCATTGCCAATCTACGGGAACGATACAATCATTGGGATCAAAGCCCCTTCGGGGACTTCACTTGAAGTTCCTGATCCAGACCAAGGGATGAGGCCCGGGATGCGCAGATTCCAAATGTATTTGAGTAGTCGTGGGTCGTATGGGCCTGGGCCTGATGCGAGAGGCGGTCCAATCAATGTCTATCTCATCAGACCTAAAGTTTCGGGGCAAGGGACGGCCAAGACTCAGGCAACTCCTTCTGGTGGATATGTGTTAGAGACTCCTGCAAGAACAGGGGAGCAAGAACGTTCCGCGCAAGAGTATGCTATCGCCCCCGCACGGTCGCCGCGTCCTTATACTAGCGACCCTCAGAAACGCCCTTACGCCTCGTCGAAAGAAGCCAGCCATCCTTTTGGCCCATCCCGTCCTGAACCATCCTGGGGCCCACCACCACCTACGCATTATCATCATCATCACCACCCTGCTGCTGCAGCAGAGCACCCAGTACGTCATTCCAGAACTGGTGAGAAGCAGAACGAAGGGGGAGAAGGGGGGTCGCGAAAGATCTCATCTGTGGAATCTCCCCAGCCTGCGCCTTTGATGCCGAGGACCACACCCGAGCGTCCTAGAGATGCTGATTATCCATACGGCAGCACGCCTCAGCGCCCTACTTCCCCCCCTCGACCTAGGTACTACGGAGCTCACGAGAGCCGCTTTGCTGGTGCAGCGCCTCTGACTCCTCGTGCCCCAATGATGGCTTTTGGCGGTGCGCGATCTCCTCCTAGTGCACATGGCCAGTATGATTTGATGAACATGCCGTTGCAGTCTCCCAATTCCAGAGGGTATCACCACGGACCTGGCTACTACTCTTCGCCTGGGATGATGCCTTCAGGTTTTAGCCCACCACCTC
>DATNRH010000462.1 GCA_036703605.1 Candidatus Obscuribacterales bacterium
TGAAATTGCGGAGACAGCAAATGGCATTCAACGGACTTTTCATGGCTTAGATGATGTTTTTGTGAAATCTATCGCTCTTATACGAAGTTTTGATGATGATTTCTGAGTAGGTAGATGCTTCCCAGATATGGTGCATGATCACCTGTGCTGTCGTTTTCAAGGCTTGAGTCTCAAAACAGTCAGCGGTTATGGGAAATAACCGTAGTTTTGCAGATTTGCTTAGATCAGTAATAATGCTAGTAGGGGGTTAAACCCCTCAGCGTTAAAAGGCGTACTGCCCTAGCGTCTATCCTTTCAATCCTAGCGATGAAATCCTAGCGGTGAAACACCACTGACAGCAACTCTTGATAGCAAGTATCCAGGGGCATCCTGCTTAAGTATCGGCGCTATAGGAAACTAGGTATCCAGATGATAAGGACAGATAGGGCAGAAGCAACAAGCCGCACTGGGCTTGTTACAATGACGCTCCATCAGGGGTCTGCAACTGCACAATAGGATTTTACGTCGTCTTTATCAGGTGTATCGCACATCCAACGCGATGATGCACAGATCAGGTGTTCATGCATGACTGATACGAACTGCCCAACAGTGTGACTGAGATAGCAAGAAGAACGTTCCCTGTTGGTAGTATCTACGTCATTTAGGGAGCAGCCTTGTTCTTTCCATCCATCGTTTGTGGTGTATAGATGTGCTTTGGTCATGCTCCTTATATGCATTTGCAACCAGCCCTCATGATTCCTTCCCCTTCCGCTAAGTTTTTCAACCGTGCGGCTCCGGAGCTGCCTCCTCGATCACCATCGTTATTGGCGAAACAGACAACCCTAGCGACCCAACTGTCGCCTACCTCTGCCATCTTACTACCCCAGTCTCAGGATATGCCGCCAGTTTGCGTGCGGCTGGATATGGAAGATCTACAGTGTTTTGAGCGCGTAGAGCGTCAGTTTGATAGTTGGGGGGTTGTGTTTAAAAACGCGATCGCTCTTCATCCTTCCAACCCTGCTTTTCCCACCCGTGCCGGCAAAACTGTTTTGACTGGGGCACCCCACAGTAGCTGGATTGGTGTTCAGTTCCATCGTCCTGTTAGCTATGTGAGTGGGTTTGTGACTAGTTCACGCCAACTGGTGCTGTCTGCCTACAATGTGGCTGATCAGTTGGTTGCTAAATCCGAGATTCCTGGCTCAAATTTGCTGGATGCTACATCGGTTTATCCACCCAATCTTCAGTTGAGTGTGCGAGGTCAAGCCATTACCCGCATTGTGTTTCATGCGTTTAATGGGCAGTTCACCTTAGATGAGCTAGTCTTTATGAACGATGTTAGCTTAGGTTATTCATAGCCCCTCTAGCAAACATCTCCCACCCGGTTGGATGAGAGATGGTATGGATCAATATTTTGCTAGGTTTCTCAGCTATCCATTAAAGATGAGGGTGTTGAACACCTAATGCTGAGAGCCTACTAGAGAGCTTGTAGCCTAAGCAGTGGGCGTTTTGACGCGGCGGGCCATATCCATAAAGGGAGTGAGGCTGGGGCCGGGGCGGCGACGCTTCGTGCTCGGCGACATCGAAAATTTCGTTGCAAAGTTTTCGAGGACGGGAGATGGATTGGGTTTACTGAGCGTGGCCGGCGCAGGGGCTGTAGCTACTGGCGTTGGGGCTGGTTTGGGTGCAGCAGCCACTGGAGGAGTTGATGTTGGTGTAGGTTTAGCCTCTGGGGCTGGCTTGGAAGACGTCGCAGGTTTGGGGGTAGACTCTGCTTCCATGTAGTAGTCTGATTTACCAATACCAAAAATCTTGAGAATACCGCCCAGAAATGAAAAGATGCCGCCAAAAATCTTCTGTATAAAACCCATTACTGCGATCGCTCCTAAAGGTTCTGCTAAATGTTGACGTGAACTTCAGACAAAGACAGGTTAAAAGCCATGGACAAACCTCTGGCCCGGCAACATGCTGCTGAAGATGACTGCAACATGACAACACCGGAGGCTTGCAATATGTTCAGCTTGCCATCTACGAGATTACCATGAGACTTCCACCAACGTCAGCCTGGATCAACACGAGTCGCTGTCATTGTTTGAAGATGGTTGGATGCGGTAATTTCCAACCGGCATTCTATCGTTGCTCTGCGGTGTAAATGTAGAAATTTTGAAACACGCCTACCGACTCTACATAGTATGACGGCAGCATGTCGTGTATTTGGAGATTGGTCTTATAAATACTGAGCACGTAGAAGTTTTGGCGCTCTGTGTTTCTAGAAATAAGCTGGCGGACTTGGTTTTGGTTGCTGTCTAGGAGCGATCGCAAAAGCCTGCCACATTGATCTTGCAGCAAGTCTTGCAAAAAATCAGGGGTGTCTTGACAGAGCTCGTCACTGCGGGTTTCGAGGTAGAGGGTGAGTTGCTGGGTGGCATAGTCTTCATAGGCCTCTTGCCCAGGATTGGTGATCACCATCGCACCTCCAAGCCCTAGCAAGGAGGCACCTAATAGTAAACTGGCAAACTTAAACAATTTCATAGCATTCTGATCCAAATCTCTGGGTTTATCAATAGGGGGATAAGACTACCTTCAAGATGCTGACCGAGCGTTGCGGGTGGGCAACTGGGCAAACACCATCTTTTTATGCTGGGCTTTGCTCTACTAAGGTCTGAAAAAACTGAACCGCAGGTCAATCTGGGTGCCTAAATCTTGAAGAATGTAGGAAAATGTAAAAAAATGTATCTGCAACATTAATTCTAATTGAGTGTAAATTGCGTCATGGGCCGACTTGTGCAAGTTTGGGAGTGGATGACGTCCCAGTCGATTCCCTGGATCAGACGTGAATGGGAACGATTAAGTTCACGCCAGGGCATAGGAGGGCGATCGCTTCGGTGGTGTTGGGCGGCTGGGCTGGTGGTCTGCATTGTGGGAGTACCCGATCGCGCCCTAGCCATCAACGTACCCCAGGGGGCTGAGTTGTTTAACAGCAATTGTGCCCGCTGTCATATTAATGGACAGAATTTAATTTTGCCGGACAAGAACCTGCAGTACGACACGCTTCGAACCTATCAAATGAATTCCGTCGAAGCGATCGCCCATCAAATTCGTCATGGCAAAAATATCATGCCAGCATTTGGCGATCAGTTTAGCCCAGAGCAACTGGAGAACATTGCCACCTATGTGCTGATGAATGCTCAGCAGGGTTGGAATGCGGTCGCTCAATCTCCGTCGTCCTAGGTCGGTCTTGTTCATAGATTCTGTCTTGTTTTTAGAGCCGTTAATCTGTGGCATCTCTCAACGCAAGGGATGAATGTCATGCAGGATGGGGTGTTGCTGAATTGCGACAGGATTTGCGCTAACGAACCGTGAGCGAGACGCTCATATTCACCATGCATGCATCATCAAGGTTGTGGGAGCATCTTGATCGCAGACGATTTAATATCTGTATTCAGCAAGACCTATGATGGTTGTGTCCAGCATGGGTTATGGCCAGCTACTCTGTCCACATCATGGTTTCGATCGCCTGTTGGTACCGATGGAGACGATAAAACCGATAGCTAACCGTGGCACTACCGGCAATGACAAAGGCCAGAACCGGTGCAACCACGGGTAACCAGCCTTGATTGATAAAAAGCAGAATGGTTGTGCCAACAATGATCACCAAGACGGAGGCGCTGCTTAAGCCCAATGAAAGGGGATGACGAACATACCAGGCGAGTCCACCACCCACTAGGGCCCACAGCAAAATCCAAGCCATTTCAACTCTGGCAGGGATAAACCAATACAACGCATTCCCCTCTGTGGCTGCGGTCAAAAGCTGGCTGACCATTTGAGCATGAATGATCACCCCAGCCATTTGATGGTCTTCTTTCAAACCAGCTGTGTAGGGAGTGTTAAATAGATCTCGAGCGCTAGGGGCAGTGGTGCCAATCAGGACAATGCGATCGCGGATCCAATCTGGATCAAAGTTGCCATCTAGAACATCGCTGACGGTGATGCTTTGGGCAAGGCGCTGGGGAGCTCGATACCGCAACAAGATCTGATACCCGGCGGCATCTACAGATTGGTAGCCTCCGGAGTGCGTCTCTAGGGGAATCAGGCGACTCTGCCCAACGTCTAGCTGTTCAGAATCCTCTACATTGAATGGAACAATGCCATCTTGCTTGAGATAGAGCAAGGCTACCCGCATGGCAAAGGAATGCAGTACCTGAGATTCGTAGGACGCAAAGATCAGATTGCGACGGACAATGCCGTCGGTATCAATGGGAAAGTCGTTAAACCCAATGCGGTCATCTGGAACCCCAGGCGGCGCAGGAATGCTGCCCCCGGCCACATCTCCCATTTTGGTAATGGCAATCACGTTATCGGCTTGGAGCTGTTCAAGGAGTAGATCTCGACCGGGATCTTGAGGAATATCCCGATACAGGTCTAAACCGATCACTCGGGGGGAGTGCTCTTGTAATGTATTTAAGACATCGGATAGGGTGGCATCTGAGGGCGTAACGCGCTGCAGGCGCTGCAGATCGGCTTCGGTGATCTGTACAATCAGCAAGCGTGGATCTGGGTCTAGTGCGGGTTTTAATCGCACCATGTGATCATAGGCAGATAGTTCTAGCGGCTCTAGCCAGCCTAGCGTCTGAACACCGATGACCCCGGCAGCGATCGCCACCGATGCGGCGATCGCTGCCCCTAAGCCCGATCGCAATTGCCCTCGCCAACCCGGGGCCGGGCGAGCGTCAGCATTCAGGGGCATCCGCAGCATAGACTCTGGCAGCAGCATGGATGGCGGTACTTCAGTAATGTTGGTGGGCAACTCAGATAGCTTATCTAAGGCCCGCAGCACATCTGTTGCTGACTGGAAGCGGGTGCGAAATTCGTAGCGCACCATGCGATCGAGAATCAGTCTAAAGCCAGGACTCACCTGCACCAGATCTTTCCAGAGAATTTGGGACGTATCGGGATCAACCGGCAGTTCTGTGGGTTGTTGACCGGTCAGTGCCTGAATAGCGGTCATCCCAAGGGCGTAGATATCGCTGCTAAAGCGCGGACTGCCAGCGAGCTGTTCGCCGGGGGTATAGCCATGTGTGCAAATACCTACCGTAAATTGCGTGTTGCCGCTTTTCTCCCCCCCAAGTAGTTGGGTGCCCAGTTCTTTCACAGCCCCAAAGTCAATCAGAACAATTTGCCCATCGGGACGACGGATTAAGTTGCCGGGCTTAATGTCGCGGTGGATCACCCGGTTCTCATGGACAAAGGCTAGGATTTTCAGGACGTCCCGCAGGAATTCAATCACCTGCCCTTCGTCTAGACAGTTGTCTCTAGAAAATTCATCGCTAAGGGCATGACCGTCTACAAAGTCCTCGATGATGTAGAACTCTTGATTTTCTTCAAAAAAGTCTATTAGTCGGGGAATTTGTTCATGTTTCCCTAGGCGCTCTAAAATTCGTGCCTCAGTTTCAAACAAGCGGCGAGCCACACTGAGGGTTCGTTCGTCTTGCGTCATGGGCTGAAAGTGCTTGATGACGCAGTAAAACGGCTCTGATGGCTGAATATCCTGCGCCAAATATGTGCGGCCAAATCCACCGGAACCCAGTAGCCTTATAACTTTGTATCGCCCACCGATCAACGTATCGAGCATAGTGGTTAGTCAAACGTCGAGACTAAGTACTGCAAGGCTGCAAGGTTCCTGCAACGGTTATTGAACGCTAATATTGAGAGCTGATGATGGCACAATTATGGACAGCCCTGATGGAACTAGTCAGTCATCTTCTAGTTTTGTTACAGGATACTCTATCTTATCGGCCAGAGGGGTGGAACGTGACAAGACTCAAACTCTGAACCTATGACAAAGATTTGTGGTACGACTCAACTGCTCGGTGTGATTGGCTATCCCATTGCCCATACCTTGTCGCCAGCGATGCATAATGCTGCGATCGCTCACCTAGGGGTGGACTATGTCTATCTGCCTTTTGCCATTGCGCCGGAGCAGTTGGCGGTAGCGATCGCGGGCTTTGAGGCGATGGGGGTGCAAGGATTCAATGTCACCATTCCCCACAAGCAGGCGATTATACCGTTGCTCACCACTGTGACCGCCGATGCGCGGGCGGTGGGGGCTGTGAACACGGTTTGCCGCACGGCAGACGGTTGGCTGGGCACCAATACCGATGTGTTGGGCTTTATGGCTCCCCTGCGAGAGCGATCGCAGGGGAGTGCCTCAGAAACGGTGGTCATTCTCGGGAATGGTGGGGCGGCGCGGGCGGTGGTGGCCGGCTGCGATCAGTTGGGCTATCGCCAGATTTGTGTGGTGGGACGCAGTGCCGACAAGGGTCGAGAGTTTATGGAAAGTTGGCGATCGGTGCCCCTCACGGCCCGGATTTCTGTACATACCTGGGACGACCTGCCCCAGCTTTTGCCCTCTGCCACCCTGGTGGTGAATGCGACGCCCTTGGGGATGCATCCCCAGGAGGATCGCTCTCCCCTCAGCCGGACGGATCTGCAGCATTTGCCCGCTGGAGCCATTGTGTATGACCTGATCTATACTCCCAACCCCACCCGGCTGCTCTCAGAGGCGAGAGAGGTAGGGGCGATCGCTCTAGATGGTTTGGAAATGCTGGTGCAGCAGGGGGCAGCGGCTTTGGAACTATGGATTGGTCAACCGGCCCCGGTGGATATGATGCGACGGACGCTGAAAGATGCTCTGGGCTTACCTTAAGCACAACGTCAAACACTGCGTCGTCAAGCACTGCGTCACCTACTGTGTAACAGTTCTATGTAACAGTTCTACACGCCTAGTAATATTCCTAGACGAGTCCCATGGCATTCCCATTACAATACATGGAGAATTGTTAATAAACTAAGGCGCGCTCATGGTGACGGACATCTTTCCCTTCCGCCTACATATTGATACAACAACATTGGCAGGCATTAGCCTTTGGTCGCTGGCGCTGTATCTAGGCTTCTTTCCGGTGGGTGAATGGGTTACGGTGCAACTGGGGCGCTGGTTCAACTATGCTGAGCGATCGCTCTATACCCCGGCTGAGTTTGAGCGCACTCGGGCTGGACGGGAATCTCTGAATGCCCTTTATGCATCGGTGTTCAGCATCGTGCCCTTCTTGGGTGCTGGTGGACTGTGTAACTACGGCGTAGAGCTAGGGCTAGGGCGCAGTTGGGCGGTGAGTGTGGGTATGATTGCCTGCATCGGCTGCGGGATCTATGAACTAGGGCGGCGCAGTGTGCAATCGGATGTGGATTAGCTCGGATGTGGATGATTCAGCAGGTCTAGGGTGAGGTGAGCGATCGCCTTGGCGGCTCCTGGTTGACCTCGGGCGGCTCGTAACTGCTGGCGCATGTGGGTCAACTGCTGGGGATCGTTGAGATACTCCAACGCCACCTTGGCTACCTGCTGGGGCTCTAGGCTGCCAACGAGTTCTGGGACAATCTCTTTGCCAGCCCAGATGTTGGGCCAGGCCAATAGGCGAGGCTTGCGGAGAAACCAGCCGTTGATCAGCTTGGCCATGAGGCTACCGACGCCGGGTAGATTGGCAAACAATCCCGGAATGCCGTCCCAGGCGCGCATGGCGTCTAACTGCTGGGTGGGCAGCATGACGATCATGGGGATGGTGAGGGCTCCCAATTCGGCGGTATTGGCTCCAATGGTGGTTAGGCAAAGCTGGCATTGGGCGAGAGTTTCATAGGCGGGAAAGGTGCGGATGAGGGTGATCTGCAAACCATCCTGAGTTTCTAAATAGGGTGGATCGCCAGAGTGCAGGGTTGCGCCGGTGAAATGGAAGATGGCGGCGATCGCATTCTGGGATGGATCGGCAAAGTGGGCGAGAGTTTCTAGATCCAACGTAGGCGCAACCGGCAGGATGAAGCGGGCATGGGGGCGCTGGCGGTGAATCTGTTGGGCGATCGCTAAACAGAGGGGCACACCCTGGGCTAGCTTGGCGGGTTTGGATCCGGGTAATAAACCAATGTGCTCTGTATCAAGTGTTTCTAACGCTGGCACCGTCCCAGCTTCCGCCATCAGGTCTCCCACTACGGTGAATTTAGGGCGATGGCGTATGGGAGCGCGCTGGCACAGATCTGCTTTCATGACGGCAAAGCGATCGATCCAGCCATGCCAACGGGTGTCCCATTCGCCGTAGATCAAGGTTTTGTAGCCTAAACGGCGACCGATGACCACCGGAAAAATCTGATCGCCACCCAGAAAGACCACCACGCCGCGATCGCGCCAGTCCCAGTTCTCTGCCGTCTTGCCCCAGAGTAAAAACGGGAAAAAGTCCGTTGCTCCCTGCACCCGATCCACCTCTGGATAGCTCTGAACAATAGCGGCTTCTCGTCCGCTGGCATTGGCACAGGGCGAGAGGATGACGGACAGGCGCAGGGTGGAGCGATCGCCCCCCCAAACGTGACGTAGAGCCTGCACCACCGGCCGCACCCAGGTGGCCACTTCGCCTGGGCCGTTGGACAGAATGAGGATATCAACCGGTTGGCTGGGTGGGTCAATCGTTGAGTCAATCGGTTCAGTCATGGATAGTTTGATGGCAGGGGCTTGACATGGGTCTGAGGAATCCGCACCCGCTAGCGGTCAATCCGGACAAAAGTCCCCAAGATTCCTCCAAAATCGCCTAGGATTGATCCAGGTACTCTCACCCACAGCAATGCAGTTTATTGATCAGGCCCAGATTGAAGTCTTTGCGGGAGACGGAGGGGACGGCATGGCCGCCTTCCGCCGCGAAAAGTATGTTCCGGCTGGTGGTCCCTCGGGGGGCAATGGCGGTCGGGGCGGATCGGTCATTTTAGTGGCCGATGAAAATTTACAAACCCTCTTGGACTTCCGCTATGCCCATAAGTTTAAGGCAGAACCGGGTAAGCGCGGCGGGTCGAGCAATAAGACCGGGGCTAATGGCAGCGATCGCGTTATTGAAGTGCCCTGCGGTACGATGATCACCGACGTGGAAACGGGCGAACTGCTGGGAGATTTGGTGACCCCTGGCCAAACCCTTTATGTGGCGCGGGGTGGCAAAGGTGGCTTAGGAAATCGCTGCTTCTTGAGCAACCACAACCGCGCTCCAGAACATGCCCTGCCCGGCCTGCCCGGTGAGCATCGCGTCATCAAGCTGGAACTGAAGCTGCTGGCGGAAGTTGGCATTATTGGTTTGCCCAATGCTGGCAAATCTACCCTGATTTCTGCCCTGTCGGCGGCGCGTCCTAAGGTGGCAGACTATCCTTTTACCACCCTCGTGCCCAATCTAGGCGTGGTACGTAAGCCATCGGGTGATGGAACCGTGTTTGCAGATATTCCAGGGCTGATCGAAGGAGCCCATGCCGGGGCTGGGCTGGGTCATGAATTTTTGCGCCACATCGAGCGAACTCGGCTGTTGCTGCATTTGGTAGATCTGACGGCAGCGGACCCCATCGCCGATTTTCGTACCATTCAAGCTGAGCTCCAGGCCTATGGCCATGGCTTAAGCGATCGCCCCCAAGTCATTGCCCTCAGCAAAATTGATGTGTTGGGGCTCTCGTCCGACGATCCGGTGGATGATACCGTACAGGAGATCATCCAACAGCTTCAACCCCACAGCATTGCTCCCGTCCAACTGATTTCTTCGGGAACTCGTGCAGGACTAGACACGCTGATGGAACATGTGTGGCAACAACTGGCTGCTTTGCCTGCCGAACCGCCCG
Source organism: Candidatus Obscuribacterales bacterium (assembly GCA_036703605.1). Lineage (NCBI taxonomy): Bacteria > Bacillati > Candidatus Melainabacteria > Candidatus Obscuribacterales > Candidatus Obscuribacterales bacterium. The sequence continues at coordinate 9,661 of DATNRH010000462.1, forward strand.
CCATACCTGCGCCGATTTTAGCCCAGCCCAGCGAATTTCATATTCCGGTCTAGCAAGAGCCAGCTAGAGCTACTACTCCGATGCCTAACATTCTCTAAGGTCTGAGAGCCTGAGGGATCCTAGTCCCTCAGGCTCTATCCTCTCTATATATCTTGGGAGTCTATGGTGTCTTCAAAGCTATGTCTTATCATCTGGGACATAGCGGGAGCTGGTCTTGCCGATGCTGGAGCTGTGGATGATCCTACGGAAACCGTCAAACGTTGAAATTGCGTAGCGATGTAATCTAGCAACCCGTAGATAAAAGCCAGCACGCCCAGCATTTCGAACACTTCTTCAATGGTCAGCATGACGGCCATGATCATATTTTGATCGGCTGATAACTCTCCGGTTGAACTGGCAGATTGCCAATGCAGGGCTCCAACCACTTCCATCAAAACTGCGCCACCTACGTATAAGACAAAGGCGGCTACGAAAAAGCGCTGGGTTTTCTTCGGTAAGTGCAGCAAAAATCTGACATAGGCGATGCCAAATACCAGGGCGAAAAGTGCTGCAGGAATGACCCAGGGCTGGCTGAAGGATTGACTATTTGGCAATACCTTCGGCGTTGCGTAGTTGAGCAGCTCATGTAGGCTGGCCGCTTCGTCTACGGATAGGTATAGAAAAGCGATTGCCAGACCCGTCCAGTAATACCGGAAGCGATCGCCTGCTGTGTGTTTGGCGATCGCAATCGTAGCTAGAAGAGATGAACAGAGCAGCAGGGTGATGGAGGAATACCAGGTCGGGATACTCTGCTCTGTATTGACATCAAAGCGGGGTACAAACCCAAACATCATGTCATCCCCAAGGTAGAACTTGAAGTACTGCCCTAGCAAACTAGCCAATGCTAAACCTATCACAACGCCGATGAGAAACTTAGTAATTCGCGTTGGGGATATGTGAATCATAGTTTTTATGCTCCAAGACGCATGGTGTAGAGATGCGCAAACCTTGTTCAGTAATGGGTAAATCTGTGGTCAGTTTGCTTGAGACATCGCCTAGATCGAACGTTCAATAGAACGTTGGCTTTGCGATGTCCTAAGCCATGGGACTAGGGCTATAGCTGATTAAGCGAGCCGTTAACTCTTTGTTAATCTGTTGTTAATCTTCTGTTCATTAGACATTAACGTTGAAGCCTTGCTCAGGTCAATCCCTCTGGGTGTAGATTGTTCGGGGATGATTTGAACAAATCCGTCTGACCCGTCCCGTGGCTTCGTATAATGGAGATTCGACTAAAGGCCTTGAGTATGTCCACAGAACTTCAGGACGAGTTGCAGTCGGCAGTGGAAACCCGTCGCAACTTTGCCATCATTTCCCACCCGGATGCGGGTAAAACCACCCTGACTGAAAAGCTGCTGCTCTACGGAGGGGCTATTCATGAAGCGGGTGCGGTTAAGGCCAAGCGATCACAGCGCCAAGCCACCTCCGACTGGATGGAAATGGAGCAGCAGCGGGGCATCTCCATCACCTCTACGGTGATGCAGTTTGAGTACGGTGGCTTTTGGATTAACCTGCTAGATACGCCGGGGCACCAAGACTTTAGTGAAGATACCTATCGCACCCTGGCGGCGGCTGATAATGCCGTCATGCTGGAAGATGCGGCTAAGGGCTTAGAGCCACAAACCCGTAAGCTGTTTGAAGTCTGTCGGATGCGATCGCTGCCGATTTTCACCTTTTTCAACAAGCTGGATCGTCCGTCTCGTGATCCGCTGGAGTTGATGGATGAGATTGAGCAGGAGCTAGGCTTGAAAACCTATGCGGTGAATTGGCCCATTGGTACGGGCGATCGCTTTAAGGGTGTATTTGATCGTCGTAAGCGGCAGATTCACCTATTCCAGCGGACAGTTCATGGTAGTTTCCAAGCGCAAGATACGGTGGTGGAGCTAGGCGACCCGCGTATTGAAGAGCTGCTGGAACCGGATTTATACTACCAACTCAAGGAAGAGCTGGATGTCTTGGAGGAGGTCGGCGATGAGCTGGATCTAGACCTTGTGCATCAAGGCAAGATGACGCCGGTCTTTTTTGGCAGTGCCATGACCAACTTTGGCATCAAGCTATTTTTGGAGTCGTTCCTAGACTACGCTCTCAAGCCAGGGTCTCGCCGCAGCAATCAAGGCGATATTGCGCCTACACATCCAGATTTTTCGGGATTCGTCTTTAAGCTGCAAGCGAACATGGATCCTAAGCATCGCGATCGCATTGCCTTCATTCGCGTTTGTTCGGGCAAGTTTGAGAAAGACATGATCGTTAGTCATGCGCGATCGGGCAAAAACGTGCGGCTCTCCCATCCCCAAAAGCTGTTTGGGCAAGGGAGAGAATCCTTGGAAGAAGCCTATCCAGGGGATGTGATCGGTCTCAATAATCCCGGTGTATTTGCCATTGGCGACACCATCTATCTGGGCAAGAAGCTGGAGTATGAAGGGATTCCCTGCTTTTCGCCAGAGTTGTTTGCCTACCTCAAAAATCCTAATCCCTCCAAGTTCAAGCAGTTCCGGAAGGGCGTGAAAGAATTGCGGGAAGAGGGGGCAGTGCAAATTATGTATTCTGCGGATGATGCTAAGCGAGATCCGATCTTGGCCGCCGTTGGACAACTGCAGTTTGAGGTGGTGCAGTTCCGTTTGCAGAATGAATATGGCGTGGAAACCCGATTAGAACCCTTGCCCTTCAGTGTAGCCCGCTGGGTGGGCGGCGGTTGGGAGGTGTTGGACAAGATTGGACGATTGTTTAACACGGTGACGGTGAAGGATAGCTGGGGACGTCCTGTGCTGCTTTTCCGGAATGAGTGGAACTGTCGGCAGGTGGAGGGTGAGCATCCCTCGTTAGATCTGCGTTCGATCGCGCCGGTGGTATCTGGACAGGAGCCGGAGGATCTCTAGGCGCTTGGCGGGACTTGGGAGATGGATGCACCCACCCGGTGCATCCTTGGGATTGAGATGACTATGTATATTCACTAGTGTGCCAATCACGGCTACGTCATAGATTTAACAGGACTTAAAGAACTCTTTATGTAGGAACTGCGGGTTGGGGGGCGATCGCCTGAAAGAAGGAATGACAGGAACGTTAGGTCATGGACAGTTTGAGATGACCTGCTACCTCAATGGTCAATCCTTGTTCAATCCTTCAGCGCACCCACTACGACTTCTATGGCAGATCCTACTTGTCTTGATGTGATCCAACACGGCACTCAGGTTTGGAATGAATTTCGCAAAACCTATAAGGGTAAGCCAGATTTAAGCAATGCCAACTTGAGTCTCCGCAACCTAGCGGGGATCAACTTATCTGGCATGAATCTTATTGGTGCTAATTTGATTGGTACCGATTTAAGCGGTGCGGACTTGAGCGGTGCATACTTAATTCGTGCGCGGCTGATTGGTGCTGATTTGGTGGGCACAACTCTTATTAAGGCGATGTTGCGGGGGGCAGACTTGGCAGAGGCTACCTGCTGTATGGCTAACTTCAGTCGAGCTGATTTAATGGATGCCATGCTGGCTGGAACCCATCTCAATCAGTGTTACTTGATTGAGGCCAATTTACAGAATACTAATCTTTATCGAGCGGATATCAGCCAGGCTAACGTAGTTGGCGCTAACCTGAATCGCGCTAGTTTAGTCCATGCTGACTGTACCCGTGCCAATTTGAGCCGCACTAACCTCAGAGAGGTGATCGGGGTGCGAACCACGTTTGACTGGGCGGATTTGTCGGGTGCAGATTTGCGAGGGGCTGATATGACCGGCGCTAGTGTAGTGGGCACCCAGATGAAAGAGACCAATCTCACCGGCGTGATCTTGCCAACGCCGATTGTGCTGGCCAGCTAATCGGCTCGGTGGTTCGTCACCTTCGATCGCGGCTCAAGAAGCCTGCAATTTTTTCCAGATTTGGTCATGATAAGAACAGTGGCGATCGCCATCGTTTTCATGGATACCGTCTGGAAGGATTGACCCTTGAGCGCTTTTTCCCAACTTGATCCGTTGTTACGACGTAACCTGCTGATTTTATTTACAGCAGGTCTTTTATTTTGGGCCGGTCTGTCCTCCTTATTGCCCACCCTGCCGCTTTATATTGAGGATATTGGCGGCGATCGCCATCAGGTAGGCATTGTCATGGGAGCGTTTGCCATTGGTCTCTTAGCCTCGCGTCCTAGCTTGGCCCGACTGGCTGATGCTCGTGGCCGCAAGGTGGTGTTGCTCATTGGCATGGCAGCGATCGCTTTTGCACCCTTGGGGTATTTGGCAACTGGATCGATTCCCCTGCTGATTGTGATTCGCGCCTTTCATGGGTTGAGTATTGCTGCCTTTGCCCTCGCCTATAGCGCCCTCGTGGTCGATTTTTCCCCACCCCATCAGCGGGGAGAACTGATTGGCTATATGAGTTTGGTGAATCCCATGGGTTTGGCGATCGGGCCAGCCCTGGGGGGCTATTTACAAGAGTGGCTTAACTACGATGCCGTGTTCATCATGTCGTTTGCCATGGGAACGGTGGGTCTGATCTGCACGGCCTATGTGCAAGATGCGCCCCATCTTGTGTCGCCCACGGCGGCGATCGCTGCCCAGGCAGCGGAGCGGAAAAAGGCTGCGTTTTGGCGGCTGTTGGTGAGCGATCGGGTGCGGGTGCCCGCGTTGATCATGCTGATGGTGGGGCTAGCCTTTGGCACCCTCAGCACCTTTGCGCCGCTCTACGTGCGGGAGGTGGGTATTTCAGTGAATGTGGGTTTGTTTTACACCGCCGCAGCGATCGCTAGTTTTTCCATTCGCTTGATCTCCGGGCCAGGCTCCGATCGCTATGGGCGGGGGGTGTTTATTACCCTCAGCGTGGTTCTCTACACAGCATCGATGCTGATGCTGTGGCAGACCCAAAATGATGCGATGTTTTTGATGGCTGCGGTGCTGCAGGGGGCTGGTTCGGGAACCCTGATTCCCATGGTGGCGGCGCTCATGGCCGATCGCTCCTATCCAGATGAACGGGGGCGTATTTTTGGCGTTTGTATGACAGGTTTTGACCTAGGGATTGCCCTTGCTGGGCCATTTCTAGGGGCGATCGCTGACCAGACGGGCATCACGGCTCTATTTGGTCTCTGTGGTGGCATGACGTTTGTGGGTCTCCTGGTCTTCCTCCTGTTTTCCAGCAAAGATGTGGCCCATTCCCTACGTTTCGCCACCGGACGAGAACGGGATATTTATGCGTTGGATTAGTTGGTCAGTGGAGCGATCGCCTGTTGATCAATCGTTGATAAGCATGATGCAGGCGGGCTGATCCAACGGGGAATAAGTTGTTTGTTGGGCGATCGCAGGGAAGATACTTGGATCATGCTTGGCCTATTCCTAGGGGCAATCCTCAATAGGATAGACTTGTACTACCGATCGTATGTAGAGGTCATCGAGGCGATCGCGGGGGAGTCAACGGTAGATATATTGGACAAGCAGGGAATAGTGACGCTTATGGTTCGTGCGGTGCAAAACATTGAGCAGGATATTCAACGTTTGGACGCAGCCCTAGAGGCGATCGCTCAAGAGCTTCATGGGGCCTATCAAACTTATATGGAAACCTTGGGAGAGGCATTGCGCAAACAGCTCGTGTTAGCGAGTTATCATCTTTGCACCCAAGGCTATCCGGATCGGTTTTTGGCCCTGTCCCTCAGCCAGCGTCAAGCGTTGCAACAGGAACTTCGTCAACTTGGGCTGCGATCGCAACAACAACTGCTCCAGTTTCTGACGCCGCCCCATTCTATGCCCAAGGCTGTGTCCAAGCCGCCCAGTTTACTAGAGGCGTTGGTGAGTGGTGTCTCGCCCGAGGATCTACAAGATGACCTATCGTTGGAGCAAGACGCGGGTTCCCATGACGTTCCCCTAGGGGATGGTGCCACTATGGAGGGCTTGGCGATCGCGGATCTAGCTGACCCAACTGCAGAACCTGCCCGGCTGACGCCCTACGATGTCGTGCAGTGGCGGGATGCGTTAGAAGATGCGATCGCTGAACTCTTGCAGGGCGCGTCCCATGAGGCCAATCGACTGCTGCAGCGAATGAACATGCTGTCGAGTGCTCTGCCGGAGCCAGTGTTGGAGGTGGCCTCCAAGGCTGAGATGTTGTCAGAATCAGCGAGCGGCCCGCCAAACTTGCTGAAACTGCGCATTGAGGCGGAGGTTGATAACAAGGATGAGGCAGAAACAGCCCAACTTATGGTGATTCATCTTCGGCTATCGGAAATTGAATTTAGCGATCCAAATTTTTCTCTGAAGCGGGCGAAAATCCGTGAGTTGTTTGCTCAGGTCAGCCAGATTGGGCATGACTACCGTCGGGTGCATCGAGAGAAGGCGATCGCTGAAGCTGAAGCTGCCTGGCGGTCGAGTTGGTATGAAGGCTAATGGATTGGGAGCGTCTGCAAAAAGCACTGTCCTATGAAGCGGAGGGAGCGTTCAACGATCGCCAAGGGAAGGCTCATCGCTTTAGTGAGTTTTTACACCTCAGTCTCCGTGATCCCTCGGGTGACCTGCCGGAAGGCGATCGCTCTCGCTGCCGGGAAATAGCCGATCGCTACCGGGCCTATGGGGACATGACCCTGGCCCAACGCCGACATTTGGTGGCAGATACTCGGCGGTTTGTGCTGCAAAGTCGGCGCTTATTAGACGTGGCCCATCAGCCACCCCCAGCGGCGACGCCTGCACCCAAAGCTCGCCCGCCCCACACCAAGTCGATCACTGAATTAGTAGGTATGTCATCCCAGCTTGACCTCGACCAAGCGGTGACCTACTTGAAAGGCATGGGCCCCAAGAACAGCGATCGCTTAGCCAAGCTCGGCATCTATACCGTGCGAGATCTGCTCTACTATTATCCCCGCGACTATTTGGACTATGCCCGCGAGGTGAACATCCGCGATCTGGAGGCTGGGGAAACGGTCACGTTACTGGGAACGGTCAAGCGCTGTATGTGTTTTACCAGTCCCCGCAATCCTAAGCTGACTATTTTTGAACTGGTGCTGCGCGATCGCACTGGTCAGATCAAGCTGAATCGCTTTTTCCCCGGCAGTCGCTACAGCAATCGGGGTTGGCAAGAGCAGCAAAAACGCCAATATCCCATCGGTGCCCGGGTAGCGGCGTCGGGCTTGGTGAAGGTGAATAAGTACGGCACGACGTTGGATGATCCGCAAATCGAAGTTCTGTCGGGCCCCGATGACCCGATCGATTCTCTCACCGTGGGGCGGGTGGTGCCCATTTACCCGCTCACAGATGGCGTGAATGCCAATCTCCTGCGCCGGGCCATGCTAGAGGCGATTCCAGCAGCGGCGCAGTTGGCCGATCCCTTGCCCCAGACCCTGCGCGATCAGTTTGAGCTGATGACCTTATCGGAGGCGATCGCCCAGATTCACTATCCCGACCATAGCGATCGCCTCAGCCAAGCCCGTCGTCGGCTAGTCTTCGATGAATTTTTCTACCTACAGTTGGGGCTACTTCAGCGCCGCCAGACCCAGCGCCAGGCCCAAACCTCGGCTATTCTCACACCCCAGGGTGCCTTGATTGAGCAGTTTTACGACGTCTTGCCCTTTCCTCTCACCCAGGCCCAGCAGCGGGTGGTCAGCGATATTTTGCAGGATCTAGAACATCCCATGCCCATGAACCGCTTGGTGCAGGGGGATGTGGGATCAGGAAAAACGGTTGTGGCGGTGATTGCTGCCCTAGCGGCGATTCAGTCAAGCTATCAAGTGGCCCTGATGGCTCCCACGGAAGTGCTAGCGGAGCAGCATTATCGCAAGCTGGTGGGCTGGTTTAACCTGTTGCACCTACCGGTGGAGTTGCTTACGGGATCTACTAAAGTCTCCAAACGCCGACACATTCACACTCAGCTAGAAACCGGCGAACTGCCGCTATTGGTGGGCACCCATGCCCTGATTGAGGATCCGGTACGCTTCAGCAAGCTGGGCTTGGTGGTGATTGATGAACAGCATCGCTTTGGGGTGGAGCAACGGGCCCGCCTCTGCCGTAAGGGCGATAATCCCCACGTGCTCACCCTGTCGGCAACGCCCATTCCCCGCACCCTAGCCCTGACTCTACACGGCGATCTAGACGTTAGCCAGATCGATGAACTGCCGCCTGGACGCAAACCGATTCAAACCACGCTGTTGACCGGGAGCGATCGCGCCCATGCCTACGATCTGATGCGCCGGGAAATTGCCCAAGGTCGCCAAGTCTATGTGGTACTACCCTTGGTGGATGAGTCGGAACAACTGGATTTGCGATCGGCTATTGAAGAATTTCAGCGTCTCAGCGAGACGGTCTTTCCAGACTTTTCCGTAGGGCTGCTGCATGGCCGCATGTCGTCAGCAGACAAAGATCAGGCGATTCAACAATTTCGTCAGAATGAGACCCAGATTTTGGTCTCGACCACGGTGGTGGAGGTAGGGGTAGACGTGCCCAATGCCAGTGTGATGTTGATCGAACATGCGGAGCGATTTGGCCTATCCCAGCTCCACCAACTGCGGGGACGGGTAGGGCGGGGTGCCGATCAGTCGTTTTGTCTGCTGATGAGTACGTCTAAGGCCGAAACGGCTCGTCAACGGCTGAAGGTGTTGGAGCAGTCCCAGGATGGATTTTTTATTGCTGAAATGGATATGCGTTTCCGGGGGCCAGGACAGGTTTTAGGCAAACGACAGTCAGGCCTGCCAGATTTTGCCTTGGCCAGTTTAGTGGATGACCAAGATGTTTTGGAGGTGGCCCGCAATGCTGCCAAGACGTTGATGGAGCAGGATCCTACCCTAGAACCCTGGGATGCCATGCGGCAGGAGTTGGCCTATCGCTACCGAAAACTCATGGGTGGAGCCATGATGAATTAGGTGTATGTGAGAGCGATCGCGTCCCCATCAGCCTGACTGCAAACGATCGTCTCATTATTTCTATCCGTCTGGCTACCCGCCGTCTTAGGACGGTGAGGTGCATCAGGAATGAGACTGCACGGTGGAGGGAGAAGGAATCACAGGGGCAACGCCCCAATCGGGCCGTAGATTTTTGGCATTTCTCAGGTAGGGATGATGCACTTGGGGATGGGGCGTATTGACATGGATTAAAAACCGGATGCAGCGTTCTAGCCCGCCTTCAACATGCATCTGTTGGACGTCCAACAGCGGTACATTATCCCAACGGGGACGCGATCGCGCAATCGCTGCTGGAAACACCACATCAATATCGCGGGTTGCCGAAAACATGGCGCTGATGATATCAGATGGATCCAACTGGTTCAGCGATTCCAATTCATCAAGCAACTCATGCACCGCATCTTGAATGGCCTCCACTGAGTTTTCTGAAACGGTAGTTGCCCCACGAATTGCCCGAACCTTCCACTCCACGGCGAAATCCTCCATGATTTTGATATGTGTGTTGCTATGCTGCCTTGTGGGAACCAGGGCGATCGCCCTGAGGTTTGATCCTCAGCAGTATCTCGTTGTTCTAGTTCCAGCCCTGCATTCTTAGACGCCATCATGTTCCCTAGGGTGACCGTTGTGCCAAGTCTGCCAGGGAGCGATCGCCTAAGGACGATAGAGCCAAAGGGGTAGCCCACTGGTTGAGGCTTCAAACTCCAGCCATTCTAGCCCGATTGCCAACGGAGACTGGGCATAAGCTCGCCCAGAAAATAGGCGGCTCGTCCAACTTTTCGGCTCTTCCAGGTTAAAACAGGGCGTTTTTTCTGGATCTAGACCCGCCAGCTCGGCGGCCCAGCGGCGGGCATCTTCCTCTGTTCCTAAACGATCAACAACGCCTAAGTCTAAGGCCTGTTCCCCGGTAAAGATGCGCCCATCGGCAAAACTTTTGACAGCTTCAATCGTCAGGTTACGCCCTTCGGCAACCGTGCGGACAAATTGGTGATAGCTGGTGTCAATCAAGGTTTGCAGAATGTCTTTCTCTGGATCGGTCAGCTCACGGTCAAAGGCCAAAATATCTTTGTAGGGCCCTGACTTAATCACCTTGAAGGATACGCCAATTTTTTCCAGCAGCCGCTCTAGGTTATTGCCCCGCAGAATAACGCCAATGCTGCCGGTAATGGTACCCGGATTAGCCACGATGTGCTCTGCACCCATACCAATGTAAACGCCGCCGGAGGCAGAAATATTGCCAAAGCTCGCAACAATTTTGACCTTGTCCCGCAGCTTCATCAATGCTTGGTAGATCTCTTGGGAGTCGCCCACGGTGCCGCCGGGGCTATCAATCCGCAGCAGCAGCGCTGGAAACTTTCGTTCTTCCACCACTTTGAGGGCATTGAGAACCTGTTTGCGTGTTCCAGAAGCGATCGCCCCTGTCACTTCAATGCGGGCAATTTGTTTGCGAAAACGTCTAGAAAACGGCCAGACCATGAGCAGTTCAAATCCAGAAAAAATGGTATCTAGGAGTTCCCGTGACCTAACAATCGATGGGAACTGCTGATTCAAGTCTCATGGATCACCCACGTCGCTATAGACGTCATGATCCTCCATGCATGAGAGATATGAGAGTTGGATGCAGCCATACTCTAGTGTGCCCTATGTTGAGGTTTCAGGTGCAAGTCCCTTGTCCCGCGATCGCTAGGGAATGTTCGGGGAAGAAAATGCACTACTTTTTAAACCTATAAATGGGCAATTGTGAGTAATACTTTAAGAAACGTAACTATTTTTGTTGCTTCATGGCGTCTAACACTTCCCTAGGGCGATCGCCCTTTTTGCCCCTGCTGCTCATTGCTCCCTTCTTTTTGTGGGGAACGGCCATGGTGGCCATGAAGGGAACCTTGCCCCACACCACGCCCTTTTTTATGGCGGGTGTGCGCTTGGTACCGGCGGGCGCATTAATTTTGCTGGCCGCCGCCTGGATGAAGCGTCCGCAGCCTCAGGGATGGATGGCTTGGCTATGGATTGGGCTATTTGGGCTGGTGGATGGTGCGCTGTTTCAAGGGTTTTTGTCCCAGGGACTCACCCGGACAGGTGCGGGGCTTGGGTCTGTGATGATCGACTCCCAACCCTTGGCGGTGGCCCTGATGGCGCGCTGGTTCTTTGGTGAACGCATTGGGATCTGGGGTGGTTTGGGCTTGGCCTTGGGGATCTTGGGGATCAGCCTGTTGGGATTGCCGGATGAGTGGCTGGTCAACCTATGGCAGTCTGGTTTGCAGGACGTTAGCGTTGCGTCGTGGCCAGAGGCGCTGGGCAATCTGTTCCAAAGCGGTCAGTGGTTGATGCTCATGGCTGCCCTGTCGATGGCGGTGGGAACGGTTATGGTGCGCTGGGTCTGTCGCTATGCCGATCCCGTGACGGCAACCGGCTGGCATATGATCCTGGGGGGATTGCCCCTGTTTGCCCTGTCGTCTGGTCTGGAAACTCAGCAGTGGAGCTTGCTGGATGGCGGTGATTGGCTGTCCTTAAGCTACGCGACTATCTTTGGGAGTGCGATCGCCTATGGATTGTTCTTCTACTTTGCATCGAGCGGCAACTTGACCAGCTTTAGCTCCCTCACCTTCCTCACCCCCGTCTTTGCCTTGGTGTTTGGCAATCTGTTTCTATCCGAGGTCTTGAGCTCAATTCAGTGGGCGGGGGTTGGTTTCACCCTAATGAGCATTTACCTGATTAATCAACGGGATGTGTTGACGACCAAGATTCGCCTAGGCCGTTGGCTGCAGGTCAAGCAGCTCTCTGAGGAACCAACCGCCGATTTGGCGATCGCCCAACCTCAGGAGCAGGAGCATCCTAGGTAGAATCTTGGGACTATCGAGAAGCGATCGCTTCCCGCATCCGTCGAGGGATGTCATGCACCATAAAATCATGGGCCATGATGGTGTTGGGAAAAATGGCCCGAGCTTCTGCCAATAAATCTCCGAGATCAACCGCGTTGCCCGGCGCATAACGAGGGCTGAAATGGGTCATCACCAACTGCTGCACTTGTGCAGATAGGGCGACTTGAGCCGCCATGGTGGAGGTGGAATGCAGACGCTGATAAGCCATCTCCGCATCGTGGTGGGAGAAGGTGGCTTCATGGACAAGCACGTCGGCATCTTGGGCTAGGGCCACGGCATTGTCGCAGTAAATGGTGTCGGTGCAGTACACAAATTTGCGGCCAATTTCCGTAGGTCCGCAGAGATCGGCCCCGTTAATCTGCCGTCCATCTGGCAGCGTCACCCACTCACCACGCTTCAGCTTGCCATACAGGGGCCCCGACGGAATGCCCAAGGCGGTGGCCCGATCGACGTTAAACCGTCCAGCTCGATCTCTTTCGGCCACTCGATAGCCAAAGGCTGGTACCCGATGGGTCAGGGCCTCACAGCTCACCACAAACTCGTCATCTTCGTACAGGATTCCAGGCGTGACGGTATGCACCTTCACGGGATAGGAAAAGTGAGTTTGGGAATAGCGGCCGCAGGCTCTCAGGTAGTCGTCTAGCTTGGGGGGGCCGTAGATATCAATCCGGCTAGGATTGCCCGCCAGCCCGCAGCTTGCCAAGAGCCCCATCAGCCCATAGATGTGATCCCCATGCATGTGGGTGACAAAAATTCGGGTGATTTGGCTGACGCGGATGTCGCTGCGTAAAATTTGGTGTTGAGTTCCTTCGCCGCAGTCAAACAGCCAAACTTCAGCGCGTTGAGGTAATCGCAGGGCAATGCTCGACACATTACGCGATCGCGTCGGAATCCCAGAACTTGTGCCTAAAAACGTTAATTGCAATGTCCACTCACTTCAATATCAACAACCATGAAATATCCATAACCATGAAAACCGAGAGGCAAAGCCCAATCTGTTGAACCACGCTAGTTACGCCAGGCGATCGGAACTACCTATACCTCGATTAACTTCTTCCTGTCCGACCACTGCAGTGACGATGCATAAGGGATGATTTGGTATGGAGGATGATCAGGCGTGCTTCTATCCTGACATATCTCAAGCTGGCTGACGCGGTCGCCGTTAGGTTGGGACGATCTTGCCAAGGCCAATGCACCTCAGAATATTCCCCCTTGTTGTAGATCAAGGAAGGGTCATCAAGATTACCGATAAAATGATCAGAAAAAGCAGGTGAGTTTTCTGCACTGCCCAGAATCGTAGGGAATTCACGGATTCTGTTGGAGGGAATAACCGTGTAGGCTAAGGCCAATCTATGATGATCAGCATCTCTTGAAAGCGATCGCCCAGTTCT
>DATNRH010000463.1 GCA_036703605.1 Candidatus Obscuribacterales bacterium
CTCTGATTGGGGCAGGGGCGATCGCCCTTGGATTAGTGAGTCTTGGACTCTTGGGGGGATGGAGTTATGCGCAGTGGCAACAGTCTCAGGTCACGATGGCACCTGGAGAACCTCGCCAACTCACCTTAGATGAAGCAGAAACGTTAGACTGGGCAACCAGTTCACAAGGGCGCTATGCCCGTCAAATTTTGGAATGGAACGAAGACTTACTGGGTGGCGAATGCCAAGAGCAAGTTAAGGATCTTGGCGTCACGATTCAGATGGGGACTCGCAAAGCGCGATCTGGATTCTGCCTCCTCTGGACACAGCCGCCCTCAGAGCGAGAGTTTTTCTCCTCTGATCCATGATGAGCACAAACAACTGAACCATGAGCCAGGGAACCTTTAATTCCATTACGATCTGGCCAAAATTGCAACAGGAGCACGAATACATTGTCGCGTGTAAATCAGCGGTATGCGATCGCAACGTTGTGTTGGCGCAGCTCCTGCAATTTATAGAGGGCCAAGATTTAGATCTGTACTACTGGAATGCAGCCTTCGAGCGCCTTCAAAGGGTGACGCCTTGCGGTGCCCGCCGTCAGGTCAACCTCCAGGACTCTGATCTGGCACTGCCGAAGGTAGATGCTGAGGGAACCATTACGCAAGTGGTGAACCTAGCGCAGCCCGGTGTCTTTGTGCTGGCGGGGGTATTGAAAGAGGTGAGCGATCGCCAAGTGCATGAAATTCAAAATGCTCACTTTGCGCTGCGGCAAACGAAACGTCGGCAATACCTCATATTGCTAGATTCTGATCCCCATATCCCGCTCGATTTGTATCCATTACTGCCAGCGTTAGAGTACCCGATACCCAGTCGGGATGCGGTGCAGCAGTTGGTGGCAGAGTTTTGCTGGGATGTGCTGAGTATGGAGCAAACTGAGGCCAATCGAGATCGTCAGCGACAACTGACCCAAGCCTGTTCTGGGTTGCCGCGTGGGGAGATTGATATTGCCCTGCATCGAGCAACTAATCGATGTTCAGATGCATCTGATATGGATGCCATCACAGCGTCTGTGATGGACTACAAAACGAAAAAACTGAAAGGGCGTGGCATCACGATGTTGCCAGAGCCAGATGTACCGATCGCAGCGGGCATGGATCGCCTCTACGAAACATTAGATAAAATTCGTTTGCTGTTGCAGCCCGAAGCAGCGACCCGTCATGTCCGACCGCCGAAAGCCATTTTACTTTGGGGAATTCCAGGAACCGGGAAATCGCTTGCCGCCAAGCTAGCAGCCAAGCATATTGGTGGAACGCTGGTCAGTGCCGATTGGAATGGGTTGGTGGGCCGCACCGTTCAGGAGTCCATGAAGAATCTGAAGAGCTTGCTGGATTTTGTCGATGAAATCGTCACCTGCATTTTATTTTTCGATGAATTTGAGAAAGCCTTTTCCGGTTGGGATACCCGTGTGGAAGGTGGGGTTTTAGGAAAGATGGCCGGTCAGCTTCTGAGCTGGATGCAAGAGCACACGTCGCCCGTCGTCATGTTTGCCACCATTAATCATCTTCAGATGTTACCGGCGGAAATGATTCGACGGTTTGAGTATGTCCATTTCTTTGGAATGCCCCACGCCGGATCGCTATGGGAGGTCTTCAAGGTTCACCTCAGCCAGTATTTCGAGTATGACTTTTCAGATCGTGATTGGCGCATCTTGCTACGGGACTATCGTGGCTGTACCCCGGCCGAGGTGGCGAAAGCGGTACAGCATGTTGCCGATGCCTATTATTTTCGCGATATGCGCCAGGGCAACATTCGTCCTGAGAAACCACGGCTTGAGTTAGAAAGCTTGCTGGCGGAGCGTCAAACCTTTACCCCTGTGGCAACACAGCGAGATATTAGTGACCAAATCGCTGCCATTGAGAATCGAGCCGACTATGCCATTCCAGTATCGGGGCCCGATACCTCACCCTTTGCCGTACCTGACCAATCGTTGATGGGCATTGACGAAGATGCGATCGCCACTCGGGATCGTGCCCAAGCCGATCGCCAGTCTCGGAGTATCCAGCTAGCGGAAGGCGAGCAGTCTGAATTCTAAGCGTCATGTTGAATGTATTGCGCGGCTTACTCATCATCATCATTGCGCTCGGTGCTTGGATATTTCCCATGGTTCCGATGCTTCCGATGCTTGCTCAACCTGCACCGACTGTGCAGAGCCAAAATGCTGCCTATCAGGAGGTGATTCCTGACTTTGCCGATGTATCGTTCCGGGATCTGGGATCGGTTGAGGATAGTGGCAATGTTAACGTTCAGGGAATTCAACGCCAGTGGCGTGCGGGCGATCCGGTCGCGGACATTTTGACCCTCGGCGATGTGGCCGCATTGAATGGACAGGTGCTCTCGCTGGGGCAGATTAACCAACTGACCGGAACCGACTACACGTCTGCCCGCCTGTCGAGTTTTGACCTTTTGGAGCGTCAAACGCTCGCTACTCTTGAAACAGCGGTTCCTTATTTTGGCGATTATCAGATTGAATTGGTTGCCCCTGTGCAGCAACTGCTCTCTGAGCAAACTGGGCAGGCTAGTTTTGGCACTGAGACCATCGCTGAATTTCTCAATCGCAATCCAGGCTTAGAAAACCTTCAGTTGGGTGAAACAGCGCTGGACTCGTTTGCTATTCGCGACATTCCTAATGTTGATGCCGTGCCAATGGTGGATTTCAAAGGGTGGGATTCGTCCACCATAACGGACCTTCCTGGATTATCTAACGTATCTCTCAGTGATTTTCCAACGGGACTATCCGGTCTAGAAGGGATTATTGCCCGTATTGATTTTGCTTGGGGCACGGCAGAGAGCGATCGCCGCAATACCATTTCTGGTAGTTATGAAGCTGGATTCACCGTTCCTTGTCCCGATGGCGGAAAGCTGACGGGTTTTGAGTCTCCCTACGAGGCAGAAGAAGCCAATGATCCGGTGGAGTGCGCCTATATTGAGCTAGATGATCTAGAAAATCAAGGTCGCGCGGCACAGGGCAGCTTTGAAGGAAAGCAGTGGATCAGTGGTCAGTATCACGAAGTTGAAGGTGGCTTCGGACCGTTGAAATATGTGCCATCCCCGTTGGGCTACTCAACGGGGTATGAGCCAACTGGCAGACATCCGTTTGGTTCGGTGTTCAAGGTGGTGGTTTGGGAACCCGATGAGCGTAGCGATGAAATTAGCTTCAAAATTTTCTTCCGTTGGTGTACGTCGCTTCCGGTCGCTGGACGTACCTGCACACCCTATAACCAGTTCAAACTGCCGTGGTTTGACTATGGAGTCAATGCTCTAATTTTTGTGGGCCCGTTAGATGATCAAGGTGGATCGTCCACGGCTCCGGCACCGCCCGCTGGAGTGCCCACGGCACCGCTGGCCAATCCCACGATTGGGCCCTGCTCTGGTGAATCCATCCGTGGCGTGAACTTGGATCGGCTCGCCAATGCTTTAGCCGAGATTGAATCGCAAGGATCAGGCGGATACGAAGCGGTTGGCCCCTACGTTGCATTGAATGGTGGAGGACGCGCACTAGGGCGGTACCAGATGATGACCTATCTCCCTGAAGTGCAGGCTGAGGTTCGCTCCGTAGATGGCGGCGATGCTTGGCTCAACAAAATTCAGGGTGGCTATCAACCATCAGTAGACGAAGTACGACGCTATTTCCCTGAACCGGCCCAAGAGCGAGCCTACCAGGCAGAAATGAGCCAGCTTTTTGAGCGTGCCCAAGGGCAAGTTGATCCGCAAACGGGGCGACCCTTCACAGGCGATCGCTTGATTGAGCGCGTGGGTCAGATGTGGTTTGGCGGCCCAGGTGCGGCGATTGACGGGGATAGTTCGGATCGCAATGGCGTGCTCAGCATCTATGACTACGGCGTGGAGGTGCGTGAAAACTATGCCACGGGGACGAGCGCGATCGCTGGACAGGATGGTAACTGTGTCCCGCCGGGTGGAGACGGTTCAGGTGAAGCCACGGGTGACTTTGCCAATCCGGCTCCTGGCTATGTCCTAACCTCTGACTTTGGACGCCGAACGAGACCCTGTGATGGCTGTAGCCGTTTCCACCCAGCCGTGGATCTAGGGACACCCGTGGGAACACCTGTGAGTGCATCGGATGGCGGGCAAGTGGTTTACGTGGGTCGAGCGGGTGGCTACGGCAAAACCGTCGTTGTCGATCACGGCAATGGGTATCAAAGCCGCTATTCCCATCTCAGCGACTATACCGTTTCCGTGGGTGCATCCGTGAGCCAAGGGCAGCAAATTGCCACATCGGGCAATACCGGAGTGGGTACCGGCGCTCACCTTGATTTTGGGATCTACGAGAACAGTGGTTCCAATTTTCCACCCAAAAGCACAGCGGTTGATCCAGAAAACTTCATCAATTTTTAGATATGCATCATCCTTTGACCTTTATTCGTAAGTTATTCGCGCTCGCGGCATTAACCATTGCTGTTGTGGTCGGTAGTGTGCTGCTCGTGCGGGCACAAACGGACGCTTCTGTACCGACTGTGGTCGAGCCATGTCTAGATCGCAGTTCTCCCTTTGCATCCGGTGGGGCAACCCTGATGGCAACGAAGACCGTTGATGACGTCAATTATTACCTGATCTATACCTATGAGGGTTCTAATGCCGAACAATACCCCTCTGCGCTGTTGGTGTCTGAAACCGCTGAGAGCTGCACCGTCGAGTTGTGGAATACACCGGGCGACTTCCTCGCCTATGCCGACTATGTCCCGTTTGAGGTTGCCGTCAAGTTTCGTGAAATCGAATTCTCCAGACAGCTTGACCGATTGGGGCGAGAAGAATTCATTGATGCATTTAATGTATCTGAACAAGCCCTGCTGGATGAGGAAGCGACTGCCTTAAAGCAGCTCGGTGTTCTAGACGCAATTCAAAGGAATTAGTTATGAATCTCGACATTGATGGAAAAAATCAGCAGGCGAAGGATTCTGGCGATATTGAGTTGCCCCGTTGGGTTGGGCGTCTACTGCGGTTGATGTATCTAGGTGCAGGTTTATTTTTAATGGCATCATCGCTGACGCTGATGGGCTGTTCATCGGCAGGAGCGAGTGAAGAAGCCGTGGTGTGGAAACCTGCGGCTGAGGTGCTGTCAGCGGAGCGATCTCAAGCAATTATTGCTGCCAACTCGTCTGCGTTATCCGAGGCAGAGCAAGAATCTGTAAGGCAATCGATGCAGGTGACTGAATTGGGAGAAGGGATGCGAATGAT
>DATNRH010000464.1 GCA_036703605.1 Candidatus Obscuribacterales bacterium
ATTTCATTTTGGTTGGGTGGTATCTCCTCTCAAAATATTGGTTCCACCGACACTATTTTTACCGTTCTCGATGCCAATAATGAGATCCTGCTGCAAGCCGACGGCGATCCACTTCAGATCCAGCAAGAAACGCGATCGGGATTAGCCGCCACCGGGCGAGTCTTGAACGGCGATCCGTCCCAGCTTCAGATCGGGCAACTGCTGTGGGAACGAGTGGTTGGCATTCCGTTGAATCCCAAACTTATCCTGGGACTTGATCCATCCCTTGGCGATGAAACCGAATCCGCACGGACAGCGTTGGACGACGCACTGATTGCCGATAGCGTCAATCGTCTGGAGGTCGTCGATGTTGACCCCGGTGATCCGGTATCGCTAGATTATATCTTGGGTAAGGCAACTGAAGACATGCTGGCTCAACTTACCGAAGCAGGAGAAACCGATCTGCCACCCATTAACACCATTGGATTATTTACCCCCGCTTGAAGCCAAAAGCCCCATCAAGCATGAGTACGTCAACGGTAAAGTCTATGCGATGGCAGGGGCGACGGATGCCCATGTGACGATCGCTGGCAACCTGTTTGCCATGCTCCGCAGCCATGTGCGGGGAACGGACTGCCGAGTTGACATTGCCGATATGAAGCTACGAGGCGATGGTAGTCGTGCCAGCCTACAGGATATTCGCAGTTGGGACTTTCCAGACGTGGAACTGATGGTGCTGAGTGCCTGTGAAACAGCCGTCGGTGATGTACCGTTGGGCAATGGGGCAGAAGTGTTGGGTCTGGGTTATCTGATGCAGTTGGCCGGGGCAGAAGCGGCGATCGCCTCCCTGTGGCAAGTTAGCGACGGCGGCACCCAGGTGTTGATGGATGCCTTCTATGCGGCACTCAATAACGGCTACAGTAAAGCCGAAGCCCTGCAACGGGCCCAGCAAGCCCTGATTACCAGCGATGAAACCGTGTTGGAGGGCGATCGCGGCAACGCCACCATTGAGATTATCGATACTCGTACCGGACAACCCTTAGCCCAAAGCACTGACCTGGCCCATCCCTACTATTGGGCACCGTTTATTTTGATTGGCAATGGGTTGTAAGATATCCCAGATAACTAGCCAGGCTCAAATCCATGCAAAGTAATCGAAATCATCAAAGAAATGAGGATTGAAGGTGCCTGCGTTATGGGTTGCCTTTGAGC
>DATNRH010000465.1 GCA_036703605.1 Candidatus Obscuribacterales bacterium
GGCAGGCAAAATAAGCATATAGACCAATCCCATTGTAGGATATTTGTCGTTGCAGTTTTTCGTATTCTTGGCGGTGACGATGGCGAATCATGGCTGTTGGCTCGTATACCAAAGGATGCCCTGCCTTAAGAACACGAACAAACATCTCTAAGTCACCTCCACCATTGGTGACGGTGCCAACATCTAGAGCTGGATTGAAAAAACCAATAGATTCAAAGACTGAACGACGGTAGGCCATGTTAGCCCCTGTTCCAAACTGTCCTGCGCCAAACCATTGCCAAGGCAGTTTTGTCTCTTGCTTGAAGTACCATTTTGTTTCAAACCCACGCCCAAAGCCGCCATATTCTTCAAACAGAACCTGAGATTCGTGTTCCAGCTCATAGGGAACTACTAATCCCGTAACTGCCATAACCTCAGGATTTTCAACAAAAACCCGTGTTAGTCCCTTCACCCAACCCGGATCGACAGCAACATCATCATCCGTGTAGGCAATGATCTCGCCCTTGGCTTCCAAAATGGCACGGTTGCGGGCCCAGTCTAGACCGGGTCGTGGTTCTCGCACATAGCGAACTTGGGGATAGTGGGCGTCTACAAGGTCTTTTGTGCCTTCGGTGGCCGGGGCATTATCAATGACCAGTACTTCTAAGTTGGGATAGTCAAGGTGACTGATAGCCTCTAGGCAGAGCTTCATATCATCAGGGCGATCGCGGGTGCAGACGGCAACGGTAACCGAGGGCCAGTCTGTCACGGTCTCCACCAATGGGAGGTCGATCAATGCTTCAAGAGTCAGATCCTCCGGACGTTCTGGAGCCATCAACCCATTTTTCAGAAGCTGACAAATAATCGCCCAACTGTGCTGCTCTAGAATGAGCTTACCCAGAGTTGCAGCCGTGCAGCGTCCCAGGGAAATGGGTGCTTTGACATAGCCAAGCGGTACACCATGCAGGCGGACGAGCCCCTGCAGACCCATGTAATCTTCCAGTCCCTCAAAGGTGGGGATGGGCTGGCTGAGTTCGATATCAACAACTTTGATGGGAAACAGCATAGACATCCTCTAGAGTTAGATGCGAGATAATAACCAGTGCAAACTAGTACCAACCAACAATTTGAATCTCAGACGCAAACTCTGAACCGGAGCTGTAGCAAAGATGGAATCTAGATTCGATTCTAGATCTGAGCTAGGGCGATCGCTCCCCAGATTTTCCGGTGGAACACAGACCATGGGCGACAGCAGGCCCCTGTGCTGGAGCCAACTGAGGAGGGCCAGCCGATAAACACCCAAACGACCTAGGGGTGTGAGGGGATCGATGGCGATCGCCCGCCGAATCCAGTCTAAGCTAGCCTGAGGTAGCCCATACTGAAAACTTTGTTGCGCAAAGTAAACATAGAGGCTGCTGGCAGACAGGCGGTACAACCAGCCGGATATCTCAGGATGCTTGTCTCGCACTCGTTGGAGAATGAGCTGGTGAGACTTCGCCATTTGGTTGAAATCTCCCGACATACTGCCCACCGTCTTACGATAACCCACCAAAAAATCGGGTACCACGCAAAACTCGCAGCAGTCTGCCAGACGTAGGTACAGATCCCAATCTTCACACCCTTGGGCCTGCTGGGCCCGCAGGTGCGGGTCATAGGCACCGATCCGATCCAGGTAGCGCCGGCGAATGAGGGTGGCGCTGGCATTGCCAATAAAATTGTGGCAAATCAGCGTGGCTAACACCGGCCCCGCCACCGTCGCTGCCCGAAATTGCCCCGTTGGCTGACTATATTGATCTATATCTACCGACCAGGCATAGGCGACCCCGGCGGTTTCCCCGTGGGCCACCAACGCGGCTAAGAGTTTTGCCAAGGTCTGGGGATGCCACAGATCATCGGCATCAATGGGGGCAATGAACTCCCCCTGGGCTTGGGCGATCGCGGCATTTCTGGCGGCTGCCACACCGCCATTGGCCTGCTGGAGGATTTGCACTCGGGGATCCCCATTGGCTACAGCTTGGGCGATCGCCACCGTGTCGTCCGTTGAGCCATCGTCTACAAGAATCACCTCCATCTGGGGATAGGTCTGAGCCAGGACCGAGGTGAGGGTTTGGGGAAGCACGTCAGCGGCATTGTAGACCGGGATAATCACGGAAATTAGGGGATCAGAGGGCATAGGCGTCTATCAATCAGAGCAGCGCGGGGCAGGTCAGCTAAATTTAAGCTGGTTGGAGACCGATGCAACGTCTGAAGATCCTGATCCTGACTGCTGGAACTCTTCGTAGTAGGAGCGTTCGGTATTCACCGTCCATAGGGAGTGGCGATCGCCTAACACGTTACGAGCTGCGAGCAGCCCCGTGAGCATGGAATGATCCTGATTGTTATATCGATGCATCCCATTCCGCCCGACGGTGTATAGATTGTCGAAGGTTTCGACGTAATCTTGGATCACCTGGAGGTGCTGCCGGTAGTCCACGTCGTAGACTGGATAGGCCTTAAGTTGTCGAATCACCGTGCCATCTTGCACCAGCTTGGGATCGTTCACCAAACCTAGCTTCACCACTTCTTCCGTGGCTAGCTGGATGAGGGTCTCTTCCGAGGATTCCCAAACCGGGTCACCTTGGCTACAAAAATATTCCATTCCCAGACAGGTTTTACTAGCATCCGGCACCATATCCGGGCTCCAGTTTTTGAAATTTTGGATGCGTCCTACCTGAAATTCAGGGCTGTGGATATAGAGCCAGTTGTCGGGAAACAACGATGGTGCATCGATAACCAGCGCTACGATCAAGAAATCTCGGTACTTCAGGGACTTGGCCGCTGTCAGTACCTCCGGCGGCGGCGGCGGATTCAGGCATTGCAGCAGCTTGGTCACAGGCATACTGGAGATAAAGTGATCCCCTTCATAGATCTGGGTTTCACCGTTCTGCTCAGCAATAACCCGCTGAATGCGTTGCCCTTCCCGATCGATTTGCACAACACGGGTGTTGAGATGCACGGGACTACCCTGTTTTTCTAACAGGGTTTGAAACCGTTCCCACATCATGCCTGGCCCTAGGCGAGGATATTGGAAGGTTTTAATTAACGTCTTGGCATCACTTTTGCCAAATAGGGCATCGGTGATAGCTTTCTTTAGCGATAGACCACGAATACGTTGGGCAGCCCAGTCGGCACGGATTTGCTGACAAGAAATCCCCCAAACTTTTTCGGTATAAGTCTTGAAGAAGGTATAGTACAGCTTCTCGCCAAAGCGGTTGATCACCCAATCTTCGAGACTTTCTTCTTCGGGTAAGGGAGAAAGCCTCGCTTTTAAGTAGCTGGCTACAATCGATAAACTACGGCCAATACCTAGTTTTTTGACTACATCAAAGGGATCGAGAGGGTAGTTAAAA
>DATNRH010000466.1 GCA_036703605.1 Candidatus Obscuribacterales bacterium
CGGGGATGGTGGTGATGCCGTTGCCAAAGTGGTCGATGGCCTGAATGCAGCCGGTGATGGTGTTGCCCGATCGCTGCCAGGTGGTCAAGGGCAAATCGACGAGGGAGTCGGGGGCGATCGCCTCGCCTACGTCTTGCAGCGGCACCCCCTGGGCCAGATGGGCCGCCACCGGGGCAAAGATATCGCGGCCGTGGAAGGTGGCGCTGGGGTTGGCATTGCGCCAATACTGGGGTCGGTTGAGCACCACGGCTGCCTGGGGTCGCTTAGTCTGCAGCACGCCGCTGATCAGACCATTATCCGGGGCGACGAGGATGCCGTCGTCTAGTTCCACAGCGATCGCCCGCCGCTGACTGCCCACTCCCGGATCCACCACGGCCACATGCACGGTTCCCCGAGGAAAATAGGCGTAGGCGGTCATGAGTTGAAACCGGGCAACGGCCACATTCTGGGGTGGAATCTGGTGGGTGAGGTCGATCACTGTGGCGGTGGGGGCAATCTGAGCAATCACGCCCTTGAGCATGGCCCCATAGCTATCCGCTAGCCCAAAATCGGTTAGTAAGGTAATCACCCTAGGTATGGTCATTCTCAAGCCCTCCTCACGTGCCCCCCAACCCGCTAGGCTGGAAAGATGAGACAGTTACAGCGTCGTTTATATCAACTCTGGCAGCCGTTCCGCCAGTCGTTTTCTACCTTTCACTACTGCGGGCGGGCGATCGCTCTCGTTTGGCAAACCCATCGCGGCCTCACCCTCACCTTTGCCCTGTTGACCATCATTGCCGGCCTGCTGCCGGGGGCGATCGCCTATGTCGGCAAGCTGATTGTAGATGCGGTGGTGCAGGCGGCCCAAACGGGGGATGCAGGCGGCAGCGATCGCTGGATGGCCTTGCGATATTTGGGAGTTGAGGCGGTGCTGGTGGCCGTGCTGAGCGGCTGCCGTCAGGGCATTGCCCTCTGTCAATCGCTGCTGCGGGTACAGCTTGCCCAAACGGTGAATGTGCTAATTCTCCAAAAAGCTCTCACCCTGAGTCTGACCCAGTTTGAAGACTCGGAATTCTACGACAAAATGACCCGGGCCCGGCGAGAGGCGTCCAGTCGCCCCCTGAATATGGTGATGCGCGTCTTCGGCATCTTCCGCGACAGCCTGTCGATTCTCACCTTTTCGGGGCTGCTGCTGCAATTTTCCCTGGGAGCAGTCTTGGTGCTGATGCTAGCCTCGGTGCCGGCCTTCATGGCCGAAACCTATTTTGCAGACCAAACCTTTCGGGTGTTTCGCCGCCGTGCGCCAGAAACCCGCGAACAAACCTATCTAGAAACCTTGGTGGCTCGGGAAGATTATGCCAAAGAGGTGAAGCTCTACCAGCTAGGGGAGTTGTTTGTCGATCGCTATCGGCAAATTTTCGATCGCCTCTATCAAGAAGATCGGGATCTAACCATTCGCCGCAGTGTCTGGGGCTATGTGCTCAGTCTGCTCAGTAGCCTGGCGTTTTATGGGGCCTATCTGTGGATTGTGCTAGAAGCGATCGCTGGCCGTATTTCCCTCGGCGATCTGACCATGTATCTGGTGGTGTTCCGCCAGGGGCAAACCACCTTTGCCGGCATTTTGACCTCGGTGGGCGGCATGTATGAAGATTCCCTCTACCTCTCCACGCTCTACAGTTTTTTGGAAGAAGAAACCCCCGAAGAAGGCGGACAGGCTACCCAGGGCCCCATACCAGGGGATGGCATTCGGTTTGAACAGGTGTCCTTTGCCTATCCCGGCAGCCAAACTCTAGCGCTGACCGATATTTCCCTGCACCTAAAGCCAGGACAAAAGCTAGCGATCGTCGGTGAAAATGGCTCGGGCAAAACGACGCTGATTAAACTCCTCACCCGGCTTTATCAACCCAGCAGCGGCCGTATTTTGCTAGACGGCCTTGACCTGCGCGACTGGGACGTGGTGACTTTGCAGCAGCGGATTGGTGTGATTTTCCAAGACTTTGTTCCCTACCAGTTCACCGTGGGCGAAAACATTGGTGTGGGGGATGTGACCGCCATCCGCGATCGCGATCGCTGGCAAGAAGCGGCAGAAAAGGGCACGGCCCAAGCATTTATCGATACCATGCCCGAGGGCTACGACACAAGGCTCGGGCGATGGTTTCGGGGCGGACGAGAGCTGTCGGGTGGCCAATGGCAGAAAATTGCCCTGTCCCGAGCTTTCATGCGTCGTCAAGCCGATATTCTGGTGCTCGATGAACCAACCTCGGCCATGGATGCAGAAGCGGAGGTGAAAATTTTCGATCAGTTCCGGGCCGCCACCCAAAACCAGATCGCCATCCTCATTTCCCATCGCTTTTCTACGGTGCGCATGGCCGATCAGATCATCATTCTCAACCAGGGCAAATTAATTGAGCAGGGTACCCATGACGATCTGCTGGCCGCAGGCGGCCGCTATGCCCACTTGTTTTCGCTGCAAGCGGCAGGCTATCGCTAGGCTGGGCAGATCGGCACGCACTAGATGGGACGAGAGCTATATTAATCCGGTGCATAGTATTGGATATAGTCCAGCCAACCTTGGGCATCCTTGGCTTCGGGGTTAATGCTCAGGGTAGCGTTGAAGTCTGCCATAGCTCCCTGAGTGTCACCCAGGTCATAGCGGGCTAGACCCCGGTTGTAATAGGCATCTTCATCTTGGGTATTCAGGGCGATCGCTTGACTGTAGTCGGCGATCGCATCTTCGGGATATCCCAAGTCGTAGTGGGCTACGCCGCGATTGTAGTAGCTATCGCCATGGCGAGGATTAATTTGTAACGCCATGGTGTAGGCTTCGATGGCCGCCTGGAGCTCACCCCGCTCATAGGCAGCTAGCCCCTCCGCGTGATAACAATCTGCGCGTAAGACGGTATCGTCTACCAGCTCGCAGCCGCTAGGTTCCGATACCTCATCCTGGGGCATGAATTGGGCGACAACTGGAGATATGGCCACCATGCTGCTGGCTGAGACGACGGCCATTGTCGCGATCGCGCGTACCCAGTGAGATCGGATCAGCATCGCCATAGAAGCTCCTCCCTATGCATAGACTATGCAGACTATATGGACGATAACCTTGGACAGTCTTAGTCCATCTTGAGTGACAGTTTCTTGAGTGACAGTCTCCCCACACAACCCTGAGGTACAGCATGGGCTTCACTGGATTACTCCAGCAATGACCTGCTTCCTTCAGTCTTGCCTAGGCAAAGCCTTCGACAGAACCCGTTCACAGGTGATTTCATCAGTCCTAAATCCGTCTAAGGATATTGCATTCTAATTTGTAAGGTCATGCTACCCCCTAAAAGAAACATGGCATCATCGTAGGACGCTGGGCCGGTACGGGCGATCGCATTATTAGAAAACCCATAGCCCTCTGTTGGCATCCCAAAGAGACCCCGGTTGAGCACCTCGTCACCATTGGCATCATGGTAAATTGCCATGGCATAGGTTCCCGCCGGCAGTTCTCCAATGGTAAGACTCATGTCTACATCGGTAATGGGATCGCAGCCTTGGGCTACTGCATTACCATCCCCACTGGGAAACCCCTGGCTGCCGTTAAAGATTCTGTAGCAGACATTACCTTGTTGGCTATTGAGTTGCTCAACTCGGATGGTGAGCTGACTGTTGAGGTTCAGTTGAGACTCTGCCTGGGCCAAGCCTGCCATGGGTAAATGGCTTAGACCAAGTACCAGTCCTCCTCCCAGAATTCTATGTATCCAACACTTCATGGGTTCGTCTCAACCGTCTGAATTTGCCCAATCATTCTAGTCCACATTGATTCCTATCTTCCTCATCCATGAGTCGTGTTTTTGGCCTTGACTCATGGGGAGAAGAATTTGTGCCCTAGACACAATCAGCAAAAATACGGAGTGAGGGCTGAGTCTAGACCGCTTATCCTTAAAGAAAGTTAACAAATAGTTGTGGAGGTTATCCTATGCTCAGCCAGTTCAACCGTCTTGCCCTTGATAGCGATGGCCGCTATGCCAACGACTTAGAGCTACGGTTTATTGAGGAGTATCTCCAGTCCTACCAAATGCGGATTAACATTTACAAAAAACTGCAGGATGCCGAACAAAAGATTGTGCAGCAAGTCTATACCAAGCTGCGATCGCAAGATCCTAGCTTGCTGATCCATGGGCAGCAGGATATGACCGCCAAATGGAAGCGAGACACCATCCGCGTCCTGCGTTACTCTGCCGTCACCGTCCTCACCGATGACACCGCTACCTTCCAAGAACGGCTTTTGCTCTGGTTCCAAACCATCATGCGCGCTTTTGGAGCCCAGCGCAGTTGTGAAATGACCTACACCGTGATGCAAGAAGTGATCCAGCAACACTTCACCCCGGAAGAATATAGCTACATTGCCCCTGTACTCGACCTCAACCGCACCGCCCTCGGCACAGCCGCGTAACCCATACGCTTAAAAGCATCTACCCATCCACCATCGTCGTTCCATCTCTGTCGTTAGCCTGTCCTCCCTTTAGCTTGTTGATCCATCCGTTGCACTCCGCATCGTTACACTGGAGGCAGCGGAGTTTAGGGGCGGATTCTGTAGTATCGTTCTAGGCAAACCTAGACCTAGCATCCGGGCGATCGCCTGGGTCAAAAGTCTTAAGATTAGCAAACTTTTCATCTAGGCTTGTTAGATCTGCTTAACCTAGGGAATATTGAAATTAGCGGAGCAACATAACGGGCTTAAGTTGATAGGGCAAGGATGATCGCCATCGCCGTTCTCTTCACGCTGACACAGGTGCCACCATAAGATCACTCTCGTTTAGGTTCACCTTCGGGCCCTTGTGTCATCCTATGCTTAGGGCGCAGGTAGCAGTCCCCATCTCAGATTAGGATCAGTTTGGTCATTGCTCGTCGTTTTTAGGGTTTAACACATGAGGCCCTAGAGGTTAGTGCTGTCTAATGAACAACCCATACTAATTTGTGTCTGAGGTTATGATTTGAGCCCCATCATCCTGATTGAGCCCATGAAGCGCCGTTTATTACAGTACTGTCACGTGACCGTCTAGCGTCGAGTCTATAGGCTAGACCCCCAATCTTAGGTTAGTCATCCACCGTTTCACCCATCGATACGCTTGCCCCGCTAGAAAGATCAGCTTAGCGACTCGGCAGATATCCTCATAACAGCCTCTCTCAGATAGACACCATGGTAACCGCAAACAACCAGCACACCCTCAAAGCAAAGCAACCGAAAAAGCATAACCACTACGGGTTTCGCGATTTCTTTCAGTTTGATCCTGAGCAAGGCACCATCACAGACTGGAACGGAAGCTGCAATCTGCTGACC
>DATNRH010000467.1 GCA_036703605.1 Candidatus Obscuribacterales bacterium
CCCTCCCAGCTTGCCGTGGCTAGCCCTGCTACGTTGAATTGGGATGAACCCTTGGTCAGTCCGCGATTGCGGCCTAGTTCTGGAGGGCAAATGTACATGCAGCGGCGGGCGGCCCTGCGGGCCGGGCAAACCTACACGCGCCTGCCGGTGGATAGCTTTCAGAGTGATTGGCAAGGGGCGACGCTCCAGCCCACCTATGAGGAATGGGTAGACTTGCTGCATCAAGAGGCTCAGTCGATGGCCCGGGGGCAAGGCAGCAATCGTCTGACGGTGATGGTGGGCGATTCGCTCAGTCTTTGGTATCCCACGGAGCAATTATCAAGCGATCGCTTTTGGCTGAACCAAGGTATTTCTGGAGATACATCGGCGGGCGTTTTGCAGCGGCTGTCGGCGTTTGATCAAGCTCGTCCCGATCGCGTCCATGTGATGGTGGGCATTAACGATCTACGACGGGGGGTGTCGGATGAGGAGCTGTTGGGCAATATTCATCAGATCATGCAACGCTTGCGGCAGCAGCATCCCGATGCGGAGGTGGTGGTTCATTCCATCTTGCCCACCCGGCTGCCTGCGCTCCCCAGCGATCGCATTCAGGGCTTGAATCAACAGATCGCCCGCTTAGCTCAGGCAGAACAGGTAAGCTATCTCGATCTCCAGGTCTATTTTACGGATGCGGCAGGAGTACTCCACCGTGATTTGACCACGGATGGCATTCATCTAAGTCAGCGGGGATATGCGGTGTGGCGCTTGGCGCTGCAGCAGTTTAACTTGGCTTAGGGTTGGAGATATAAAGAGGGGTAAGGGTTGAGGGCAAAGAGGCGATCGCTTGCTGAGGAATGCTAAACTATTATACAAAGTATAATTCAGCTCGGCAGTATGGATATTCAACTGAAAAAGTGGGGGAATAGCTTAGGCTTACGCATTCCCCATCGGTTGGCGGAGAGCTTTGGATGGGATGAAAACTCGACAGTGGAGATGTTGGAAGTAGATGGGGCGTTGGTGATCCGCAAGAAGGCGATCGCTACCTCTTTGGACGAGTTATTGGCCAGTATTCCTGACGATTTTTGCTACCCCACGGATGTGAACGACTTTGTGAACAGTGGGCCAGAGGGGCAGGAATTGCTCTAGAAAAGGAGATCAGGATGCAGTTGCGCCGAGGTGAGGTGATTCGCGTCAATTTGAATCCCACCCAGGGGAGAGAGCAAATGGGAGATGCTCGCCCCTGCTTAGTGTTGAGCCAGATGTCTTTTAACGCGGCTAGGGGTGGCCTCGTGATTGTGTCACCCATTACCAGTACGGTTAGACCTGAAATTAAGACGCTAATTCCTATTCCTGAAGGGTTTCGGGTGAGCGGGTCGGTGATTGCCGAGCAGATCCGCACAATCGATGTGAGCCAGCGCTGGTGGCGCAGTATGGATGAGCGTTTGCCCTCGGCAGTGGTTGATCAGGTTGCGGCAACGCTGAATCTCATCATTGGCAGCTAGGCGGGGGGCAGTAGGAAAATTAGGTGAATAGATATCCCTATCGTTCCTACGCTCTGCGTGGGAATGCCCCGGTGGCGCTCTGCGCCCGGCCCTCAATGGTCGCAGGAGCGATCGAGACAGGTGTCAACACCGGAGCGTGGGCACCATAAGATTCCAAACGGCGGCTTCTAAACCTTTCTATCCTGCGGCTTGCTCATCCGTACCTAAATCTTTGCCTAGGGTGCCACTAGCCGCAGTCAAAATGTTCAGCACTAGAAGGGCAAACTGACGTCCTGACTGTTCGTTATCCAGCACTTCCAGTGAGAGCTTTTCATGGTCGATCATGGTGTCGAGCACCGTATCAACCACCCGTTTTGGAAACAGACCGTGCATCACCTGGTCTGGGGTGTGGTTGTTGACCTGGGCCATCACGTCATCTTGGCGGCTGATGCGCTGGGCAATGGTGTTGAGGAACTGCACCTGGTCGTCGTCGCTGACCTCTGCGCCAAATAGATCGTTCAACGCCTGAATAATCTCTGAGAGGCTCTGTTTATCAGGATCATGGGCTTTGCCAGTGCCGATCGCACTCCCCGGTGTCAACGAATACTCTCCTGGATTTTCGGATAACCGTAGCTGCTGTTCTTTGCGTTTGGTGAGGCGATAGTGAGTCAGCGCTAGCTCTGAGATATCGATGTCTTCTTGGTCGAGGCGATCGCGCCTGAGCAACGGATACAGGTGCTTAGCATAGACGCAGAGTTGCTCTAGCTCTGGGTCTTCGTAATCAACAATTTGCGACAGAAACTCATAGAGGCGCACGAAGCTCTGGAGGTTCTTTTTAAATAAATCGAGCTGGTCAATTTGTTCGCCAGTGGCTTTGAGTTCGTGCTCAGCTTGTTTGCGGGCCGCATCGTTGTTGTGGAGCGTGGCGGCGCGTTTTTGCTCTAGGGCTTGCCGTTGGGCGGCTTCTGCTTGGTGGTAGCGATGCTTAAACCGCTCGACAGCGGGCTGGCAATGATAGGTGAGTTTGGCATGGGCGGCCTTGGGGTTAAAAAAGGCCAACGCGAAGGCTTCCACCTCATGCCAGTGGTATATGCCTTCCTCATCCAGCTTGCCCTGCAGGTCGTAGATGATCTGTGGATCCGAAATATCGGCCAGTTTGGCTTTGGTGTAGTAGGGCAAAAAGGCGTCAAGGATGTCTTGGGGCTCGTTGAAAAAGTCGAGGATGAAGGTGGCTTTGCCAGGAAAGGTGCGATTGAGGCGCGACAAGGTTTGCACACAGTCCACACCGTGCAGTTTCTTGTCCACATACATAGCGCAAAGCTTGGGCTGATCGAAGCCGGTCTGGTATTTGTTGGCGGCGATCATAATATTGAAATCGGCGGTGTCAAAGGCTTTGGCTAGGTCGCGTCCGTTCAGCCCAGCATTGAGTAGGTGGCTGGTTTCGGTTACCTCTTCGGGAATGACGGCATCGGGGGGCACGCTGCCGGAAAAAGCCACCAGGGGATGGACATCGGGATAGCCTTGGTCTTGGACGTAGGCTTTGAGCGCGAGCTGGTAGCGCACGGCCTCTTGACGGCTGCCTGTGACCACCATGGCCTTGCCCTGACCGTTGAGCAGGTGGCGCACGTGCTCTCGGAAGTGTTCAACAATCACCTCTACTTTTTGGCTGATGTTGTAGGGGTGTAGGCGCACCCAGCGAGCCAGCTTGGTGCGGGCTTTTTTAGAATCAACCTCCTCGTCTTCGCCATTAGGGTGGGCGATTTTCCAGGCGGTGGCGTAGGTGGTGTAGTTCAGCAGCACATCGAGAATAAAGCCTTCTTCGATCGCTTGCCGCATGGAATAGACATGGAAGGGTTCGGGCTTATTGTCCTCTTGATTGTCCGGGAGGTCTGGCTGGGGTCTGCGACCAAACAGCTCTAGGGTTTTGGATTTAGGAGTTGCGGTAAAGGCGTAGTAGCTGATGCGGTCATTGGGGCGGCGGGCCTGCACGGCGGCGGCGAGCAGTTCTTCGGCGCTGATGTCGTCTTGATCAGAAGGGTGCTCCTCTGGAGTGGCTGCGCCAACACTACCCAGAATAGCCTTGAGTTTGCTAGCGGCAGAGCCTGTCTGGGAGGAGTGGGCTTCATCGGCGATCACCGCATAGCGATCGCTTGCCAGACCTGGGTATTGATCCAACGCATCGAACAGGGCCGGAAAGGTTTGGATGGTGACGATAATGATGCGGGTTTTGGCGGCTAGGGCCTGGGCGAGCTGTTCAGATTTGCTCTGGCTGCTGCCGTCGCGGGTAATGGGCACGACGACGCCTTGAGCGTGCTCAAACTGATAGATAGTGGCCTGCAGTTGGCTGTCGAGGACGGTGCGATCGGTGACAACAATCACCGAGCTAAAC
>DATNRH010000468.1 GCA_036703605.1 Candidatus Obscuribacterales bacterium
CGGCTTTTCTATAACCTGCCATCCTGAGCGATCGTTGCCTTTGAAACACTCAGCCTGCATTGTGCCGGCTCAGTCCCCGATGCGCGCTCAGCACCTCTCTGCTGCACTGGCCACTTAATCGTTAGCTCCCAGCACAATGGACGGCTCAATTCTCCTCGTTGGAGAGCCTCAGTTTATGTCTAGGTTCTCTGACCTTATCGAACATCTCGGATTACACTCAATTGAATCTGTCTCTGATGTGGCAGAGGCCATCTCTCTCGTGCAAGCTCAGCAGCCAGATGTGCTGCTGCTGCAGGCTGACTATCCCGGTGCCTTAGATCTATGCCGCACTTTTAAAGACCAAGGACGGCTGTCGTGGATTTATATCATTCTAGTTGGGCAGATTCAATGGGTCGATTGGTTTAGCGCGGTCACCACATCCCAACACATTACCCAAGAGGAAACTGCTATTGAAGCCGGCGCTGATGCCTTTGCCTGGTGTGCCCATCAGATGGATCATCAACCTATCAAAGTACTAGATAGTTCTAGGCAGGATACCCCTGACCCATCCTGCCAACCTGATTCATTGCATGCCCATGCCCATCCCCTCAACGTCTATCATTTCAGCCAACTCCTATTGCGGCGTCTGGGAGCCACGATCAAGTCGGGGTTGCGGCGAGTGCAAAATCATCGAGAGCTGATGCGCACTAATGATCTGCTCTCAGCGATCGCCCTCTCAGATCCTCTCACTGAATTAAACAACCGACGAGCCTTTGAATGGGAACTGCCTCGGCAAATCCAAAATGCGCGCAACCGCAAAGCCCCAATTAGCCTACTGGTGCTGGATGTTGATTACTTTAAGTCCATCAACGACAACTACGGGCATTTGGTGGGCGATCGCGCCCTGCAACTCATTTCTGCCCGCCTGCGCCACAATCTAAGGTTTTGTGACACACCCTTTCGCTACGGTGGGGAAGAATTTATTGTGATTCTCAACGATACGGATGGTGCAGAGGCACTGCGCGTGGGACATCGTCTGCGGCGGCGGATGGCAGAACGCCCCTTTGCCCTCAGCGACACGCTCGATGTCACCATCACCATTAGCATTGGCAGTGCCTCCTTGCTGCCCAGTGATGACGAGCGGGGCATTAGCCTGCTGAACCGAGCCGACCGCAATTTGCTATCAGCCAAATCTCGGGGACGCAATCAGGTGGTAGCTAGCCAAGATTCGTCTCCGGGGTAGGGGCATCGAGCTGAGCATCAGGTTCTAGAAGCCAGAGCGCATAACCGCGAATAGTTTGGGTAATCATAACCCCATGACCGCGATC
>DATNRH010000469.1 GCA_036703605.1 Candidatus Obscuribacterales bacterium
TTAGCGTCTCACCCCGATCGCCTGTTTACCGTGACCGGCGATGCCTCGCTGCGATCGCGCCCCATGGCTCGGGTGATTCAACCGTTGGAGCAGATGGGTGCACAGATCTGGTCAAGGGGCGGTGGTTTGGCTCCCTTGGCAGTCCGTGGTGCCAAGCTGACGCCTATTCATTACCATTCCCCCATCGCCTCAGCTCAAGTTAAATCCTGTATTTTACTGGCGGGCTTAATGGCAGAGGGCATGACCACGGTGACGGAACCGGCGTTATCTCGGGATCATAGTGAACGCATGTTGCAGGCTTTTGGAGCAACAGTGCAGGTGGATGCGGAGACCTGCAGCGCCAGTGTGGTGGGCCCGGCAACCCTAACGGGTCAGCAGGTGGTGGTGCCTGGGGATATTAGCTCGGCAGCCTTTTGGCTTGTAGCCGGGGCGATCGTGCCGGGATCGGACATTCTCATTGAAAATGTGGGGATAAATCCTACACGCACCGGTATTCTGGATGCGCTACAGCAGATGAATGCCGACATTACCTTAGAACATCCTCGCACAGCGACCGGTGAACCGGTGGCAGATATCCGAGTGCGCCACAGCCGCCTAACGGCCTGCACCTTAGAAGGGGATTTGATTCCTCGACTGATCGATGAAATTCCTGTGTTGGCGGTAGCTGCGGCTTTTGCTGAAGGTACAACCATCATCCGCGACGCTGCTGAATTGCGCGTCAAGGAAAGCGATCGCCTGGCGGTGATGGCAACTCAACTAGGGAAGATGGGCGCAGCCATTACGGAATTGCCGGATGGCTTAGAAATCACCGGCGGCCATGCCCTAACAGGTGCGGAGGTGGATAGCTTTACCGACCATCGTATTGCCATGAGCTTAGCGATCGCTGCCCTCATGGCCCAAGGCACTACCACCATCCACCGCGCCGAGGCCGCTGCCATTTCCTATCCAGACTTCACGCCCACCCTGCAGCGGATTTGTGGCTAGGATTGCTACGCCAAATCCGGTGAGACACGCTATTTATTTAAGGCTGGGGCAGTACCCACATGTCTCTAGCCCCCTTGCTAAGGGGGCGGCGAAGCGGGGGATCGCAGGCAGGATGTCCCAGCCATGCCATGCAACCGGATTTGATATTAGGATAAAAACCCCTCATGGAGGATCAGGCGGTTGCCCACAGGATCGTAGGCATACACCTCACGCCCGTGGGAGGTGAGGATGATGTCATCGGGTAAACAGGCCCCGCCTGCCGCCTGCACCTGAGCGATCGCTGCCTCCAAATTTGGTACCTCTAGGCATAGGCTGAGGGGCCCACTGGAGGCTGCGGAGAATTCCGAAACGTGGTTGGGCTGGGGGCGAAAAATTCCCAGCCGCATGGGCCCTAGCTGAAATTCTCCATAGCGGTCGGGAGTCAAGGGGTTCGGGGCTTGGTCGAGGAACCGCTGGTAGAACGCGATCACCGTCGCAAACGGTTCGGCAGCGATCGCCATAAAGGCTGTGCGATAGGCGATCGCCTTGGGGGATGACTGTCCCATGCTGCTCTTGTCCTCTGGGCGGGGCTGTCGGGGGCGGGCAAAACCCATCCCCCGACTGGGCTGGCGTTTGGATGGCATGACTAATGGGCTGCGATCGTACGTTTGTAGGCTTCGTCGAGCACTTCAGACAGGGTTGGATGGGTATGGACTAGGAAGGCTAGGTCATGAACCGACTGCCGCTTGGCGATCGCATTGGCGGCTTCCTGAATCAGGTCTGCGGCATGGAGCCCAATGATGTGAGCCCCCAGCAGTTCTCCCGTATCCTTGCGATAAATCACCTTGGCAATGCCTTCCGTCTCGCCTTCTGCGATCGCCTTGGAGTTGCCCTTGAAATAGGAGCGCACCGTGGCGACTTCGAAGCCTTCTTGAGCGGCCAGTTCCTTGGCAGTAGGTTCTGTTAGCCCCACAAAGCTCACTTCAGGATGGGTGAAGGCGGCGGCGGGAATGCTGCGATAGTCTACAGCGCGGGGGCGATCGCAAATGGTTTCCACCGTGGCAATGCCTTGGGCGGAAGCGGCATGGGCCAGCATCATCTTGCCTGTAGCATCGCCAATGGCCCAGAGATGGGGCACCGGCTGACCATCCAGTAACACCGCCATGTGATCGTTGACCGTAATGAAGCCTCGGCGATCGGTTTCCACCCCAACGGTTTCTAGTCCTAGGTTCTTCGTGGCGGGGATCCGTCCTGTTGCCACTAGGCAAGCATCGACCTCTAGAACCTCCACCACCTCTTTGGTTTTCGCATCCGCTAGTTCGATCACCACAGGCGAACCGGGGATCACTCGCTTAGCCAGCATTCCTACTTTGGTTTCGATATCGCGGGAATCAATCAACACGCGCTTGGCCTGCTTGGCGATATCAGGATCAAAACCGGGCATGAGCTGGTCTAGCGCTTCCACGATGGTAATTTCACAGCCCAACGCGGTGTAGACATCAGCAAACTCTAGACCGATATAGCCACTGCCGATAATTGCCACCCAGTCGGGCAGCCAGTCCAGCTTAATGCCGTCATCACTGGTAAAAACGGTTTTGCCATCGAGTTCGATACCTGGTGGCACAAAGGGTACAGAACCAGTGGAAAGAATCACATCCTTGGCCGTGATCACCCGCTCGCCCGCGTCGGTTTGCACCGAGACTTTTTGGCTACCGGCCAGCTTGCCCCAGCCGTGGATAATATCGACACCTAGACGTTTGAGGCTATTGGTGAGATCGCCGCGCAGTTTATCGACTAAGTTGGCCGCATGGCTGGCGATCGCTTGCCGATCAAACGTCACATCACCCACATGCACCCCTAAGGCTTGGAGGTGATGGGCATTGCGCAATTCCCGCACGCGTCCCGATGCTGCCAGCAGTGCCTTCGAGGGAATGCAGCCCCGGTTTACACAGGTGCCTCCCATATCGGCAGCCTCAATGATCGCCGTTTTGAGCCCGCAGCTCACGGCATGAAGCGCTGCGCCATGGCCGCCGACGCCCGCACCCACAATCACCAGGTCGTAATCAAATTGACTCACTTCACTTCCTCTGTCCGTCTTACTCTGTCGTGATGTATGCAACTGGGGAGTTGTCCCGTTCTACCAACATCTCTCCGGCGATCGCCCAGCCAATGCCTGCTTATTGTAGCGAACGACTGGGCTGGGGACGACCTGCATAAATCTTGCCTGTTTAATTTTCAACTGGAGTGGGGCCATTAGACAACAGGGCTGAACCTCCCAGATCACAACTCTGGGGTAGGGCATGGGTCTAAAAGACGTGCCATGGGATGAACGGGGTACACTAATAGCTGAGTGACGGATCAGCGTAACGCCAACGCTCCATCCCCTCGCTCCACGGTGTGGAGTACCCAATTTTTTAGCCCGCAGGGGTGGCGATCGCCATCTTAACGGAGACGAGCGTCCTTCCATCATCTGAATTGTGTGATCATCCATCCATCGGTTAACGTATCGTGCTACTGGGTCAGGCTCCTAGAACAATGTCGCGTCTTAAACTCCCATGAGCTTGGACGAGGTTGAGCGATCGCCTGCCACGCTAAAGGGCTCCGGGACAAGACCCAAAAGCCAAGAAGAAATCTAGGAGTTTATCACAAGCCGTTCATGTCCAATCACGGTTCATGACAAGTGACTACTTTCATCACAGGTCACGAATCGATGCCGTGGTATTGAGCAAGCCACGATCGTGAATAGATCATTCGTTTGAAAAAACTACTCGACGGATGCTGAAGCCTGACCTTGCGCAAGTTGAAGCACCTGAAATGTCTTCTAGACACTGATTTCAGTGCACCGGTTCGCAATTATTGTATGAGTTGGAATTTTGAGCATCATGGATCACCGTCAGCAAGAGTTACGCCGTGCTGCCGCCCAAGACTTTTTAGACTCCCTCCATCAGTTAGAAGATACATTCACGCCAGACGATGATGAGACGAATCATCCCACGCCACCTGTCCAGCCGCTACCTCCGCCGATGGATGAACGGTTAAAAGCTATTGAAGCAGCAGCGGCGGATATTGAACGCTTTCTCCAAGAGCTGGGCCCCGCTGATTAAGGGTGGACTGTATAGGTATGCCCACCATCTTGCCTAGGTCTCGCTTAGGATGGGTTGCCCATTTGGGCCTGCTGCCGCTGGGCTTCATAGAGAATGACTGCCGCCGCGATCGCCACGTTGAGTGACTCCACACCAGGAGCTAGGGGAATGGTGACGCTCACGTCTGCTAAGGCGCTCAGGGCCGGGGAGAGTCCAGCCCCTTCATTGCCCAAGAGCAACAGGGTGGGACGCGTGAAGTCTACTGTCCAATAGACCTGCTGAGCCGTTGGGACGGTGGCGACGACTTGATGATTGGGATGCGATCGCCAATCTTCCACCTGGGCCGGCAGGTCGGCAACCACGCCCATGGGCAGGCGAAACCACTGCCCCGCCGAGGCCCGCAGTACCTTAGGGTTGTCAAGATCTACACTATCGCTACTGAGCCATAGGCCATCCACCCCCACCGCCGCCGCTGTGCGAATCAGAGTGCCCAGATTGCCCGGATCCTGGAGCGTTTCTAGGGCTAGTCCCAGACGAGCGGGCTGGGGAATCGTTTGGGTGAGCTGGGTGCGATCTAGGGTAGCTATCACACCGTCGGGGGTCATGGTGGTGGCGATCGCCTTCAGAACCTCTGGACTGACCACCTCACAGCGGACCGACTGAGCGATCGCCCGTTCCCATAGCTCGGGATAGTGCAGCGCCCAATCGGGGGTATGGCAGAGGGCGGTGAAGGACATACCCGCTGCGCAGGCCTCCTCGATTAAATGCGTGCCTTCCAGCAACATGTGCTGCTGCTCGTGCCGCCCCTTCGCCCGCTGGAGCTGCTTGAGTTGTTTGACAAATGGATTTTTAACACTGGTCAGCATGGAACCCCTCATCCGGTTCGGCGAGCCATGACGTCAGACCCCGGATGTTGGCGCGCCGCTAGCATATATCCGATCATGTTGAGTGTACTCTAGGGTTGGCAAGACTCCCCCTAGGGCGCTGTCATAATCTGTGACCCAAATCGAGAATGTGGTACTCAATTTTGCAGAACGACTTTGGTATAGTAGGGCAGAAGTACGATGATGACCGAAGCGTTTGTTTCGGAATTGTTTATCAATAGGGAGTTTTCATCGATGGGACTATCAGATACTCAAATCTTTGTAGCTTTAGCGATTGCGCTTATCCCAGGGATCTTGGCGTTCCGCCTATCCACCGAACTGTATAAGTAAGCGTCCATGGGCTGACCATGCCTCTAGGGGTGTGATCAGCCCTAATTTTTGGAAAAGTAACAAATATTTTAAGTTTTTACGAGTGACGTCCTCATCCCGGCTCAAAAGCACAGGGCATCAAGGGCATGAGGGGTGGCCCACCAATTGACCTTCTGCTGAGAGCATGGTGATCTAGTCACAGTATTCAGTCTCTCTATCCTTACTGTTACCTATCGTGGTGGCAGTTTTAGGA
>DATNRH010000470.1 GCA_036703605.1 Candidatus Obscuribacterales bacterium
GAAAAGGCTTGGGCGGTGCGATCGCGATCGTCGCAGGTGACGGATACATCGGGATAGACAAATGGCCCGGCTTCACTGATGCCCACTTTTGCATCAGAATTCCTCACTTTACAGCGCCCTTTTAAGGATACTCGCAAAATCGTGGCAATGTTGAGGGCAATGTCGGCATGGGGCAGTGACCCACCGGTCATGGCAAACACTGCTCCGTCGAAGTATTCATATCGGAGGTCTTGCTGGATTTCCCATTCCAGATAGTCGTCTGGTGTGAGGCGATCGGGGTGAGGAGTGGAAACCATGGCTCGGTGGTACAGGGGATGTCTCTAGTTTAGACTGTGTTTTCCTGCTGAAGGGTTCTAGGGCTGGCTCATGATTTCCCCATGGGAAAAAGAACGAAAAAGGAAGAACGAAGAACGAAGAAATTTTGCTGATATGCTCCAACCGGATCGAACCTTTTCTATTTTCGTTTTTCCCTCTTCGTTTTTCGTTTTTTAGCTCCGCTTCCATCCCCGTGGGAAAAAGAGCGAAAAAAGAAGAACGAAGAACGAAAAAGTTCTGCTGATATCAAGTCGGGTTGAATGCACATGATGAGGCGACATGAGTGTCCCTGTCGTACCCTGGCCACCAATCGTAAAATGTGAGACCTCGAATCAGGTCTTGCTGCTGCAACAATCGCTGACAGCGTTGGTAAACCAGTTCTTCAACCGACTCTATCGACTCAAACACTTGATTGGCTAACACCTCATTAACTAGGGGCCACAGCCGTTCGGCCGGTTGTAACTCGGGTGAGTACGGCGGCATGGGCAGCACATGGATCCCTTCTGGTACCTCTAACTTGTCACTCATGTGCCATCCCGCTTGATCTAACGGCAGCACGATGCGCTTATCGTGACCCACCCCAAAATGCTTGGCAAAATCGTTCAATACTGCGCTAAAGAGGTCAGGTCTGACATAAGGCAGAATCCACCAATACGTCTCGCCCGTTTGGGGGCGGACAAAACCATACAACCAAAGCCACTCCCGTTTCCAGTTGACGATGGCGGTCGGTAGATCGCCAGCCTCGACCCAAATCCGCCGGATGATAGGACATAACCCCATGCGATGCTCATCCTCACACCACACCTCGACGTCGGCGTCGGGATGGGTCTGCTGAACGTGCTCGACGTCCTCCTGGAGTTTTTTTTCCAAGCGTCCTGAGCGTCGAGGTCGGCTTCTTGATGCTGGGGCCTAGGTACCCGCAGACGCCATCCTAACTGGCGCAGGTAGACCCAGCCTTGTTGACGACTGATCGGTTGATCGAGGAGTTCACTCAGATAGTCGGCCACTTTGCGCCCATTCCATAATCCTCCGTCGGGAGCCTCCCCCCGCAGCACTTGCAACAGCAGGGCTTGTTGCTCCTCGGTCAGCAAAGGGGGAGCCCCAGGATTCTCACGGCGACCATCGCCGAGACACTGCGGTCCATGGGCATTGTAGTCACGGACTAGTTCGTAAATCCAATTGCGGCTATAGCCTGTCACGTCAGCGACGTCTTCACTGCGTTTACCCTGAGCTAGTAACCAGATGATCTGATAATGAGACCGTTCAATCGGGTGACGGGCTTGACGGTAGCGTTGAGCCAGTTCGTCAACACTGAGGTGGGGAGTGATGGTAAGTCGCTTAGGCATAGAGAGAATACAGAAGAGTCAGAGGGGATTCTCCCATATTAATATCATGGTCATTCATTCCGACTTGATATAACCCTGCCTGCACACAAGCCACAAACGATCGCGATAGCAAAATGCTGTATCCCCAAATGAGTAAGGCATTGATGGGATCGCAGGGCGTCCGACAGTTGCGTCCCGTAAAGTTCCATTCCTCTGAAAAGCAATAGCGCAGCGCTTGATAATACAACTGGGCACAATT
>DATNRH010000471.1 GCA_036703605.1 Candidatus Obscuribacterales bacterium
CGGAGCCTTCAGCCACTTAGCCATCTGAGCTGTGCTGCCTTCCTCCGTATCGCCATAGCCATCAAACAGGCCCATCACGCCTTCAATCACCGCCACATCAGCATCGTGACAGGCATGGTAGACGGTCTGACGGTTGACCAACGGCGACAGCATCCAGCCATCGAGGTTGTAGGACGTGCGCCCCGTGGCCAGGCGATGATGACCCGGATCGATGAAATCTGGCCCCACTTTGAAGGGCTGCACCCGTAATCCTCGCCGCTGCCAAGCTCGCATCAGCCCGATCGCCACGGAGGTTTTCCCAACGCCGCTCTGGGTACCCGCGATCGCCACCATGGGCATCTGTCGTTGCATCAGTTCCACTTGCTTACCTACTCGCGTCTGGCCATGATGCCATGACGCTAGGCTGTTTAACGGTCGAACTCGTGTTCATCCAAGGTCTTGATCGTAGTACTCGGATGTCCATAGCAACCTGCCAAGGGGGCGGCAAAGCGATCGCTCTCCAACTTGCCTCTACAGGAGGAGATGATCCTGGTTGACGCGATTAGCATTGACAGTTTGCAGCACGATCAACGGCTGCGATCGCCCGCCCACGAACACCGATGTATTATTCCCCGTCTGCACCAACTCGATCTCATTGCGGAAGATGGCTCCTGGACTGCCGCTGTCGCTGAACAGATCTTGTAGATCGATCACGTCTCGATCTAGCTCAAAGTCGGTGATGATGTGGGTGCCACGGTTGCGGGTAAATAAGAACGTATCCCGTCCTGCACCGCCCGTGAGGATCGTTTGACCATGGCCGCTGATGAGCAGGTCATCCCCATCACCGCCCACGAGGCGATCGCTGCCGTTGCCGCCTCGAAGGACATCATCCCCGCCGCCGCCCCGCAGACGATCGTCGCCTGCCGTGCCGATGAGGACGTTGGGGCCAGCGTCTCCGGTGAGCGTGATGCCATCGTTGACGGAGAGCGATCGCGTGGCGCGATCATCATCGAGAATCGTCACGGTGGCGGTGCGTCTTCTGGTTTGGGCATTCCTGACGCTCGTAAGCTGCAGCCGAAATTGCTCATTGGGTTCCACCGTGGTATCACCGAAAATCGGAACTTTAATGACTTTACGGGTTTGCCCTGGTCGGAAGACTAGCCGCCCTCGCACCCGTCCATAGTCGCTGTTGGCAACTTGGGCCGTGCCGTCTACGGTTTGATATCCTATCTGAACGGGCAAGCCACTCGCCTGGTTGAGGCGAAGGACAATGTTCGCAAAACGCCGGCCGCGATCGCCCTCTTGCACCCGTACTGCCCTCATCGTGAGGGTGGGTTGGGGATCATCGTTGAGAATCCTAACCACGCCTTGATTTTTTCTGATCTCGGCAGCGGTGGGATTACTGAGGTTGATGAAGAAAGGTTCGTTGCGCTCAAAGCGGCGATCGCCCACGATGGGAATGGAAATCTGCTGGACAGTTTCGCCGGGCTGGAAGGTAAGGATGCCGTCTTGGGTGCTGTAGTCTTCTCCGGCGATAGCGGCGCGGTTGGCAGTGGCGTAGTTGACCGTAACTACCTCTGTGCTAGGGGCTGTTAATGTGACTGGAATGACGGCATCTTGCTGCCCACGATGGCCTTCTATCTGACGCACATTACGGATAATAATAGAGGGGCGATCGTCGTCGTTCACCAGCGTAGCGGTTCCCACCACGGGGGTAGGATCAGCATTCACGATGTTGGTCAATGCCAGGCTAAAGGTTTCGTCGTCTTCAAAGGCGCGATCGCCAATGACTGAAACGGTGACGAAAGCTGTGGCTTCACCTGCGGGTAAGGTAAGTTGTCCTTGGGTGGGAGTATAGTCCTCGGCGGTCGCTGAGCCATCTTGAGTTGCGTAGTCAAGCGTGATTGGGGCGCTGGTAAAGCCGTTGACCTGAAGTTCAAACACCGCATTTTGAGTGCCGCTATCTCCTTCCAATACGGTGATGTCACGGATGGTGAGTTGAGGTAGAGCGTCATCGTTGAGGAGGGTGACGGTGGCTAGACTTGTGCCTAGAGTGGTGTTAACGGGATTGCTGAGGACAACGTTGAAGCGTTCCTCCTCTTCATTGACCAGGTCGCCGATCACTGTGAGGGATAGGATTGCTTGGGTTTCGCCAGACGCAAAGGTCAAACTGCCGGCGATCGCTGAGTAGTCTTCATCGCGGCGGGCGGTGTCGTCTTGGGTGCTGTAGGCGAGGGTGATGGTTTCGCTGCTGGGGTTGCTGAGGCGCACGGTCACTGGCGCGAGGCTGTTGCCGCTGTCCCCTTCCACAACCGTGGTGCCAACTAGGGTGACGGTGGGCTGAGGATCGTCGTCGAGGATGGTGGCGGTGCCCTGGGGGGCGGATAGGGTGGCCCCGACGGCATCGGACAGCCCCACTCGGAAGGTTTCCTCGGGTTCAAAGCTGAGGTCGTTGATGATGCCGACCGTCAAGGTTTGCAGAACTTGCCCGGCGGCAAAGGTGAGAGTACCGCTGCTGGCCAGATAGTCCTGCCCAGCGATCGCACTGTTG
Source organism: Candidatus Obscuribacterales bacterium (assembly GCA_036703605.1). NCBI lineage: Bacteria > Bacillati > Candidatus Melainabacteria > Candidatus Obscuribacterales > Candidatus Obscuribacterales bacterium. The sequence goes on from DATNRH010000471.1 coordinate 2,531, forward strand.
TCCTCGGTGCTGTAGTTGACGGTCACGGTGCGGCCGGCGGGGCGATCGAGGCTGACGGTGAAGATGGTCTGTCCGGCCCCTTCGCTGAGGCTACGGTTGGTGATCGATAAAACTGGCGGCAGGTCATCATCAACCAGGGTGGCGATCGCTGTTGTGGTGCCGGGAAGTGCGTTGGTGGCGTTGCCTAGCAGCAGTTGGAAGGTCTCGTCGTCTTCATTCAGGTCGTCGCCTAGGATGTTGATGGTAATCAGGCGTTGGGTGTCGCCGGGGGCAAAGGTAAGGCGATCGCCTGCTACGGCGGTGTAGTCATCGGGAGCGAGGGCGCTACCGTTTTGGGTGCGATAGTCAAGGGTAATCTCTTGACCTGAGGGGCGATCGAGGTTGACGGTAAACACGGCCGTTCCAGCATTTTCCACCACCGTGAGGTCGCTGATGCTATAGGTGGGGGGCAGGTCGTCATCTTGGATAGTGCCTAGGGCGCGATCGCTGGCTAGCTCGACGTTGGTGGCTCCATTCAGCCGCAATTGGAAGATACGATCCTCGTTATCTAGGTCATCATCGGCGATGGTGACGGTGACCAACTGCCGGGTTTCGCCGGGGGCAAAGGTCAGTGGTGTGGCCAGGACGGGCGTATAGTGAACCGATCCGATGGCGGTGTCGTCGTCTGTACGATAGTTGACGGTGACGGGTTTCCCTGACGCATCGTTGAGGTCAAGGGTAAAGATCATCTGTCCCGCCTGCTCTGTGGCGATCGCATTCTGAATCGTCAGGATGGGCGGTGCATCATCATCCAGAATAGTGCCCGTGGCGATCTCTTGGTCGAGGGTGACGTTTATGGGGTTGCTGAGGTTGAGTTGGAAGGTCTCTTGGTCTTCATCCAGGCTGTCGTTGATCAGCGGCACGGAGAGGGTTTGAACGGTTGTCCCTGCTGCAAAGGTGAGGGTACCGGCGGCGGGAGCCACATAGTCGAAGGGGGCGATCGCGGTACCGTTGTTGACCTGGTAGTCAACGGCGATATCTTGGCCGGAGGGCGTATTCAGGGTAAGGGTAAACACCATTTGACCGTCGCCTTCTCCGCTGCTTTCAAGCGCCGTGACGTTGCCGACGGTCAGAATGGGGGGCAGGTCGTTGTCTACAATAGTGCCGATGCCGACGCTGGTGCCGAGACGGGCGTTGCTCTCGCTGCTCAGCTCCACTCGGAACTGCTCGGTATCGGCTTCGTCCAGATTGTCGTTGAGGATGGCAACGGTCACCAACTGGAGCGTTTCGCCGGGGGCAAAGGTGACGGCTCCGTTGGTGACGGCGGTGAAGTCCTCCGGCGCGATCGCTGTATCGTTGGCGGTGCGGTAGCCTACGGTAATCGGGCGGGCGGAGGGTGCATCTAGGGTGACGGTGAAGACGGCCTGCCCATCGGTTTCGCTACCCAGGGCATCGCTAAGGGAGGCGATCGGTGCTAGATCATTATCTAAAATCGTGCCGGTGGCGGAACTGTTGCCTAAGGTAACGTTGGTGCCCTGGTTAAGGTTGATAAGAACGGTCTCGTCTGCTTCGTCGAGCAAATCGTCGATCACGGTCACGGTCACCAGTTGTAGAGTCTCGCCGGGGGCAAAGGTGAGGGTGCTGGAGGGAATGGCGCCGTAGTCGGCGGGGGCGATCGCTGTCCCATTGCTGGTTTGATAATCGACGGTGATGTCTTTGCCAGAAGGAGCATCCAGGATCAGGCTGAAGATAAGTTGCTCATCGCCTTCGCTGGCGCTGCTGTTGGCGATGGTCAGCGCTGGTGGCAAGTCGTCGTCGAAGATGGTGGCAATCGCCCCTGGGTTACCTAAGGTAGCGTTAGTAACGTTATCTAAACTGACCTGAAAGGTTTCCGTATCTTCATGGAGGGCATCGCCAATGACCGTCACCGTTATGGTTTTCAGGGTTTCGCCAGGGGCAAAGGTAAGCGTGGCGGCATTGGCAAGAAAGTCACCGTCTGCGATCGCTTCAATCCCTGATGTGCTGTGGTCTACGGTGACAGTTTGGCTGCTAGGCTGGGACAGGGTGACGGTGAACACCGCGAGACTATCAACGCCTGTACCTTCTGTCATGCTGAGGTCGCCGGTCGCGAGATTGATCTGGGGGGTGGCGATCGCCACGCCGCTGGAAAATTCTGAGGTATCCCCAGTGTTTAGGTGGGTGGCCGTGGCGGTGATCAACTCTCCTAGGGCAGCGTTTTCTAAGGATGCCGTGAAGGTCACCGTGCCGTTGTCGTCCGTGTTGACGATCACGAACCCTAAGGGCGTTTGTCCTTCTCCATGGCCGCTACCGTCTAGGGCGATGTTGCCGAAAAAGTCGAGGCGGAAGCTGGTGTTGGGCGTGCTGGTAAAACTGCCCATGACCACCGCATTGCCTTCAATCAATTCCGCTGCGGTGAGCACCGGGAAGTTTTGCAGACCATTGGCTCCCGTATCCGCATCTGTGGGGTCATTAGCCGTCACCCCATCCCCGCCGAGGTCAATGCCCAAACCACCGTTGTTGACGATCTGGTTGCCCTGGATGCGGTTGCCCTGGGCGTTGCCGCTCACCAAAATGCCACTGCCCTCATGGTTGGCGATGCGGTTGCCCTCGGCTCCATCCCCGCCGATGATGGTATTCGTGCTATCAGCGATCGCAATCCCAGTACCGTTGCCCGCACCGATCCCAATATCGTTGCCCTGGATGCGGTGGCCGGTGGCCATATCCGCCAACCGAATGCCTGCCTGGCTATTGCCTTCGATCACGTTGCGATCGCCCGGTGTAGGGCCGCCAATCACTGTGTCTGCTGCACCGATGATGTGAATGCCGTTGCCGCCATTGTTGGTGAGCCAATTTCCCGTCAGGCTATGGCCATCACTCGACACCAGAATGCCATCGCCGCTGAAGTTGCTAATCTGCAACCCGCGAATCACGCTGCCCGCCGATCCAGCGCCTAGGGCTAGCCCAGTTGCAATCAGTCCGTTGCCATCGAGGGCGATCGCGATCGTTCCATTACTGCCCACAGCTTGGGTATTGACCACCGAGCCCAGTTGGCTATAGCCCTGAATGGTGATCGGTGCAGTCAGTACCGGCAGTGCTTCATCGAGAAGAATGGTGTGTGGGCCGTCGCCGGGAATGTTGAAGGTGATCGTGCCGCCGCCGAGAGCATTGGCATTGAGGATGGCTTGGCGGAGGGTGCCTTCGCCGCGATCGCCCGTGTCAGTGACGACTAGGTCATTGAAGCCAAGGGTGACTAGACCGCTGTTGTTGGTGCGATCGACCCCGTAGGCGATGTTCTCCTCCAGCGTTAGGGTGACGGTTTCATCAGCCTCGGCCACGTCATCGTTGATGGGCACCACCGATAGATTGACCGATGCTACCCCATCGGGAATGACGACCTGCACCTGCGTGGGGCTGAGAATGGTCAGGCTGCCGGCGCTTATGCCTAGGCTATAGTCGGCAGTGAACTGAGCATTCCCCCCCACGGTGAGCACCACCGTAATGTCTCCGGTGGCTGCATCCCGGCTGAGTTGATAGCTGCCTGGCGTTCCGGCATTTTCGTCCGCCCTGTCCACGAGGGTAGTGAGCTGGACGGTGGCAACCCGCTGGATGCTCGCAGAAAACTCGGAGGTACTGCCAGCTTCACTGGTGGCCGTCGCGATAATATGGGGACGCCCAAAGACAGAGGGAGCCTCTAGGCTAAAGGTAGCGTCACCATCTCCATTGGTGGTCACCGCTTGGCTGCCCAGATACACTGCTCCTTGACCATTGGGCAAGCTGCTAGCGTAGACGTCGATGACCGCGTTGATGAAGGGATTGCTGTTGAAGGTGCCAGTAATGGTGGTGCCGTTGGCGACATCGAGAATGGGCGTATTTTGTAATCCGTTGGGGCCGATATCTGCGTCCAAAGCATCATTGGGTGTCTGACCATCATTACCCAGATCAATGCCCAATCCACCCCCCGTTAAAGTAATTTGGTTACCGCGAATCGCGTTTTGGGTGGCGGTATCCTCAACAATAACGCCCCTACCGTTAACATTGGTGATGGTGTTGCCTTCCCCAGGCTGAACGCCGCCGACGCGGTTGCTGCTGGAACCAAAGCGCAGATTAATGCCCTGGTTGCCAAAATTGCTGATCGCGTTGCCTTGGATGGTGTTGCCATTGGCGCTGAAGACATCAATACTGGCAAATCCCCCGCGAATGATGTTGCCTTCACCTGCACCCGCTCCCCCAATCAAGCTGTTATTGGTGCCGCTAAGCTGGATTCCCAGGATGCCGTTGCCTAATAGGGTGGTACCGTCCGCTGCCGCACCGATGTAGTTGCCCTGTACGGCTAAGTTGGCGGTATTGAAGGAAAAGATGCCGATTTGGTTGCCAGAAATAACGTTGCGGCTGGCGGGGGTGGTACCGCCGATATAGCTGTTGGTGCCAAATTGGCTAACGAGAATTCCCTGATCGTTGCGGGTTGAAGCGTTGACGACTGATCCTGTGGCGTCGGTGCCAATATAGTTGCCCCGCACCACCACATCGCGGGTGTTGATTTCAATCCCCCGCTGAAACTGGTTAAAGACTAAACCTGAAATGACACTGCCCGCCGCTCCTTCATTGAGCAATAGCCCTGCAAAGCTTGCGGTGCCTTGGCCTTGCAGGACAATGGTGAGGACGGCATTACTGCCTGCGACTTGGGTGTTTTGAGCTGAGCCTGCTTGGCTGTAGCCATCAATGGCGATCGCTGCCGTTAGGGCCGGTAGGGCGGTGGCGAGGGCAATGGTGTGGGGGCCATCTCCGGGAATAGCGAAGGCGATCGCTCCTCCCCCCGCCGCATTGGCCGCTAGGATAGCTTGCCGTAGCGATCCGGCACCATCGTCATTGGTATTGGTGACGGTAAATGTAAGGTTTGCGCTGCCTGGCGTGGCGTTGAGCCCAAAGGCGATCGTGTCTTGACTGACAATCGTATCGCTGCCGTCGGGGCTGCGCACCAGGGAGCGTCCGGCATTGTCATTGCCCCAGTCTTCCACGGTGTCTACCAGGGTGGCGGTGGATGAGAAACCGGCGTAGCTGGTGGGCGTGGTGGCGATCGCTCCGTCATAGCGTAGTTGGATATAGGCGTCGTCGCTGGGATCGTATACAACAACGTTGTCGCCATTGTTATTGAAAATGCCGGAGCTAGCTCCGGCATCAAACACTAAGGTATTGGCAGACAGGATGGGTAAACTGCCGCCTGCCTGCACCCCTGTCACCACCACTGCATAGCTGCCCGGTTGCAGAACTGCACCTTCGGGAAAGGTGAACCAGCGACCCGCTTCTCCGTCCCAGAGTTCTAAGCCGCCGAGGTCAATGGGACGGGTACCCACGTTGCGGAGTTCGATAAACTCATCGGTGTCACCAGACATGCCATTGCCGTCTGTGTCTACGTTGGCTGTAGCGCTATTCGGATCAATCAGAAGTTCATTGATGGCAATACCGCCACGCAGCACACTGGTCGTGAAGGGCATGGATGAGATCCTTATTAAGTAAAGGTAGGAAGTGAGGTGAAAGCAGGACAGACATGGGTGTATCAACTCAGCCGAGGTGTTGGGGTAGGGGCTGCTCAACTAACAAAAACCTACGACGCTCACCCCAACCCCTCTCTGCTTCGGTTTCCTATCCCCTGGGGAGAGGGCTAGGGTGAGGGCTGGCTGGTAACACAGCCAGTCAATCAAGGGTAGGGCAAGAGGTGTTGCGCTCACCTGAGAGATACCCAACGTTGCGATGGATGGGCTCAAGTGGCAATCATCAGAGATGCAATAGTCCCCAATCGGGATGCGGCTTGCCATTCTGTAAGTCCATGGCTGCCATGGCATGTTGAATGCTCAAAGCTGGCTCAACCTAAGATATGGCTGGGCCTCGAAGCATGGTGATCCTGATAGCGATGCCTGAGTGAGCTAGGATGCGTTGTGAACGATCCCTGGCAATAGTACTGAATGATGCCTGAGTACGTAGACAATAAGCACCTTCATCTCAGGAAATACACGTGTGCAGCAGTGAAGATCTGTCTTGAGTAAACGCTATGTTGAGCGGCGATCGCCAGCTTTCTTTCTATGCTTCATATAGATTTTACGGGTTAGAAATGATTCGTTAAGACTTGATGAACCTCTCCCGTCTTCTTCATGGAACTTGATGAAGAATCAGGACGGGCAGCCCAACTTGATCGGGTCAGGATTTGCGAATGGATGAAGATGGCTCAGCTAGGTTAGTTCTCGGCTGGCAGAAGCGCGTGAACGTGATAGCGTCAGGTCTCCAGAAACCTCCACCATTCGATCCGGCGATCTGCCGCGTGAGGGCTGCTGGAGAAAATGTCAACCCCCAAAGCAAATGCCCCCTCAACTGTGACGAACCCAGGAGGAGGCATTTGGAATAAAATCTAGGCGTCAACCTGATGAGCTTGGCTGAACCGTTGAGGGACTCTCTGCGGATTGTCTTAGCAATACCCAGCAGGGTTCTGCTTCTCTAGCAGGACGCCGCTGGGCTAACTAGAGAGCTTGGCGAGATACGATTTTTTCAAAGGTAGCCTGGGTTTGATGCAAAAGCTGCCCGCGACTATCGGCCATGTGAGTGAGAGGAGGAACTAAGTTGCGAGCCTGCAGCGCCATGTGAAGTTGCAGATGGGCGACATACTCACTGAAATCTTCTCTGGACGTAACTTCTACTTGAGAATTAATCGATGACATCGAAGCTTTCTACCTCTTGAGCCTGCAATCAACAGTGTTAAGACGGAGTGGAAGGGAGCAGCGGTGTGATCGTGGTTGACCCATCAGCGAACACTAGATCATGCAACCATGTCTAAGTCCATGGTGGATCTGGGATAACCGTTTGGGTAACTGATGTCACCTTAACTGCCCGAATGAACTTGGTCTAAGACCTTAAAGTTCTGTAATCAATGCTATCGAAGTTACCATGGTCTATGAACTTCACCATAAACTTGCAATGAAGTGTAACCAAGAGGCTGGCAACTATTGCAATTTGTAAAAAAAAAGTGGCATCTAGGATACGGGTTCTAGGTCGAAAAAAGTCTCAAAAATGCGATCGCCCACTTGGTTGATCTGGGATTGTAGGTTGTCCAAAAATTCGTGGAGCCCCTTCTCCATAATTTCATCCATGGTTAGGTAGTCCAGTTCCGATCGCAGTTTGCCAAGGGCACGTTCTGGAGAGTTGCGCCAAGTGTCTGCTGGATAGCCGGTGATGTGGTGGAGCGATCGCTCTGCCTGGATCAAGCAAAATTGAATGGAGCGAGGAAATTGGCGATCGAGGATGAGGAATTCTGCCACCTCGCGGGGATGAATCCGCTGCTGCCGTTTGCGGTACATTTCATAGGCGCTGGCAGATTTGAGCAGGGCAATCCACTGTAGTTCATCTAGGGTGGTGCCGACGTCATGGATGGACGGCAGCAGGATGAAGTATTTTACGTCCAGAATCCGGGCAGTTTTGTCAGCCCGTTCCAGCAACCGTCCCACCTGCCCAAAGTGCCAGCCTTCGTTATGAGACATGGTGGCATCCATAACGCCGGAAAAGAGATGGCTGGCCATCTTCACCGCTGCAAAGAAGCTAGAGAGGTCGGCTAGGGATTTGGCCTTGGAGACATCCTGCACCATCAAGTGAAATGAATTCACCTGTTCCCACATTTCTGAGGAAATGATTTCCCGCACCGATCGGGCATTTTCCCGCGCCGCCCGCAGGCAGGAGGCGATGGAGTTGGGGTATTGGTCATCAAAGGTGAGGAACTGAATGACGTTTTCTGCGGTGGCTTCTCCATAGCGCTCTTCAAATTCCTGGAGATCACCGGTGGTAATAATCAGCGGTCGCCATTGTTGACGAATGCCTAGGGGATTATCCAGCAGCAGATTCAGGTTGACGTCGATAAACCGAGCGACATTTTCGGCTCGCTCAACATAGCGGTTGAGCCAATAGATGGAATCAGCTACGCGACTCAGCATAGTAGAACTCTAGGAAGGTAGGTTAACGGGGGGCGATCGCTCTGGGGCCAGAAGCAGCCAGTCTCAGGGTGAATGTCTCAGGTAGGTTAAGACGAGCATCGGGCCTGTAGAACAGGCTTCATGGGAGTCAAGGTGATAGTGACCTGCAAAGTTGCGGCAGCGAGCATGGTTCTCCTGCTAAAAACGGCTAGGCGAGAAGGCCTAGTTTTGACGTTGATTTTGACTCTCAGCCTGGTCTGCAATCACCCAGGTGTCTTTACTGCCGCCACCCTGGGAGGAATTGACCACCAGGGATCCGCGTCTCAGGGCGACGCGGGTCAAGCCTCCGGGGCTCACGTGAATGTCTTTGCCGTTGAGGATATAGGGACGAAGATCCACGTGGCAACCGCAGACCTCATCGTCTAGCAGGGTGGGCACCCGGGAAAGACAGAGGGTGGGTTGGGCGATATATTTGCGTGGGTTGGCGGCAATGCGTCCAGCAAATTCGACCCGTTCTGCCTCGGTGGCATGGGGGCCAACTAACATGCCATAGCCGCCGGATTCATCCGCTGCTTTCACCACCAGCTTGTCGAGATTGTCCAGCACATACTGCTGCTGACTAGGTTCCCAACAGAGGTAGGTGGGCACATTGGCCAACAGTTGCTCTTCGCCGAGGTAGTAGCGAATCATCTCGGGCACGTAGGCGTAGATCACCTTATCGTCGGCAACCCCGGTGCCGGGGGCATTGGCGATCGCCACCCGCCCAGCCCGATAGACCTCCATGAGCCCTGGAACGCCCAGCATCGAATCGGGGCGAAAGGCCAGGGGATCAATGAATTCGTCATCAATGCGGCGATAGACCACATCAACGCGTTTCAGCCCCTTGGTGGTTTTCATTTTCAGGTAGCCGTCCGCGACGACCAGATCCTTGCCTTGTACCAACTCCACACCCATTTGCTGGGCAAGGAAGGAATGTTCAAAGTAGGCAGAGTTGTAAACCCCCGGCGTGAGCAGTACAACGGTGGGGCCAGGCAGGCCGGAGGGAGCTAGGTTGAGCAAGGTCTCCAGAAGTTTGCTGGCATAGTCGTCTACGGGCTGAATATTGAGGGTGCTGAACACTTGGGGAAAGGTGCTCTTCATCACCCGGCGGTTTTCTAGGACGTAGGACACCCCCGAGGGGCAGCGCAGGTTATCTTCTAGCACATACCAGCGACCGTCGCGATCGCGCACCAGGTCAGTACCGGTGATGTGGCACCAAATGCCTTGGGGTGGCTTTAAGCCCATACAGGACTTGAGAAAGCCGGTAGCCGACTCGATCAATTCGCCGGGAATGATGCCATCTTTGATGATCTTTTGATCGCCGTAGATGTCGTCTAAAAATAGATTGAGAGCGGTGATCCGTTGCTTAAGCCCTTTCTCTAGCTCTGCCCATTCCTGGGCCGCGACAATCCTGGGAATGATATCAAAGGGCCAGATGCGTTCTGTTCCCTGGTTATCGCTGTAAACATTAAAGGTTACCCCCATTTTGAAGAGGGTGTTTTGCGCCACTTTCTGCCGCTGCTGAATTTCCTGCATGGAGAGCGATCGCAATCGCTCAATCAACAGCTTGGCCTCATCCCGAGGCTGCCCTTTGGCGGCAAATAGCTCGTCGTAGAAATCCCCTGGATCGTATTGATCAAACTGCACAGCCTGCACGGTTTAGTCCCCAAACGATTACGGTCAAAGAACTTACGCCGCTGTCTTGAACTCTAGGAACAAGCCTCAGAAAACACCAAGGTTGGGTGCATTTAGGTGAGCGCGCAAGTCCGATGTGATTTAGTATCCATCTATTCAATAGAGGCTGAGGTAGAGGGTTGGCTGTAACAAGGGATACGAAGTGCTCGGGTCTGTAATGGAACGATAAAGTCCCACAACCTTTGCTCTACCTAGGATTATTGCCATTTTGAATCCTAGAATATGCGAGCTTGTGGCGAACGTCGATCGCCCTGGTAGATACCCAGATCTCCAAAAATGGGTTAATGAAAACTTAACCTGGGAGTTAGGTGGAAGCTAGGTGGACTGTTCTTGAACTAAGACGTAGGGCTGCACGATCAGGGTGGTAAATCGGCGAGAGCGATCGCGCTCCCAGTCGGCCAGTTGTTCCACCGTCGGCTTGCCAATCATCTGCTCACTAATCCAGCGCTGCACCATCTGCACTTGGTCATTGGCGATCGCCATCCCCACATCGACCAAATCTAGGTCATGACCCACCACCACAATGGCATCACGATGCACATGGGGCACCAGCCAATCCCATTCGGCTTCGTCTAGGGTTTCGGTGAGTTGGACGCGTAAATCTTGCATAGGTTCAGTGGGTCTAACAGCTTGCTGGTTCAGCAGGATTTTAGTCTATCGCGGTTTGTTTCTAGGGGCGATCGCCTGGCTTAGCGCGGGGGCAGCCTCATTCCACGCCTAGCGGCCGCGATCGTGAAGGGCATGGATAGCATCGGCACATTGGTAGGTGACGGCCTGCAGCTCCTCGCGGCGGGTGGAGGTGGGTGGAGAAATTAACTCGCCGATCCGTACGGTCACCGGCACGGGGCGGGGGATGGGATTTTTCTTCGTGAGAATAGCCTGGGTGCCCCAGAGACTCACGGGCAACAGCGGCACTTGGGCATGGGCCGCAATCAAGGCAGCTCCTAGCTTGGGGGATGGAATGCGGGCGTCTGGGGTACGGGTACCTTGGAGGAAAACGCCCACTGTCCAGCCTTGGTCAAGCTGCTGTAAGGCTGCGCGAATGGCGCTGCGATCTGCGGCTCCCCGTTTGACTGGGTAGGCTCCATAGAGGCGAATCGCCTGGCGCAGCACCGGCACCCGAAACAGCTCTTCCTTGGCCATGAAGGAAACGGGGCGACGCACACAGTTGGACACAATGGGTGGATCAAAGTCGCTGGCGTGGTTTGTGACCACAATCAGCGGCCCACGCATAGGTACTTGGTCGGCTCCGTAGATGCGACCGCGAAAGTAGAGGTGCAGCATGGGGCTCACCACCGACCACTTAAAGAGGTGATAGAGCAGCAGGCTGGCAAAAGGTTCGCGATCGCGACTCATGAAGGCGGTCTCCTACTCGGCTGACAAATCTGCCAAGGAGCTGACATTTTCAAGGGCAATGCCCGAGCAGGTGCGTTTGATCAGGCCGGTCAACACTTTTCCGGGGCCCACTTCCACCACGCGCTCAATGCCTTCGTTCGGTAATTGCAGGGAAATTTCTCGCCAGCGCACCGATCCGGTCATTTGCCGAATCAGGCGATCCTTGAGCACTGCGCCCTCCACCGTCGGTGTAGGGTCTACGTTCGACAATACCGGTACTGTAGCGCTTTGGAAGGTTACCGCATCCAAGTGCGGCTGGAAGGCGGCGGCCGCATCAGCCATCATCGGTGAATGGAAGGCACCGCTGACGTTAAGAGGAATAGCTCGCTTAGACTTGATGGCAGCCATCACGGCGTTCACGCCATCGGGGGTGCCCGAAATCACCACCTGTCCAGCGTTATTATCGTTGGCCAAGACGACGTCAGACCGTTCCTGAAGCTGTTGGTCGAGCTGATCGCGATCGCAGCCAATCAACGCCGCCATCATGCCATCCGAGGCTTGGCTCATCAGTTCGGCCCGTCGCTGTACCAGCCGCAAACCTGCTTCAAACTCAAACACGCCAGCGGCATAGAGAGCCACATATTCTCCCAAGCTATGACCGGCTACAAGATCGGGCTGCTGACCCTGGGCTCGTAGTTCATCTACCAATAGGCTTTCCACGGTATACAGGCAGGGTTGGGTATAGAGGGTGTTGGAGACCTTATCATCGTCGCTCTGACAGATCTCTGGCACCGACCAGCCCAGGATCTGGTCCGCCTGCTGCAGCCGCTCCTGCGCAGCGGGTCGCGCAAAAAGATCGCTGCCCATGCCGATCGCCTGGGAGCCCTGTCCCGGAAATACCCATGCCGTCTTAACCATACCGTTGACTTGCCTTTCTTGATTCTGATTGTGTTCCCATGATCTCATCAATGGGGCACCTCGCCTAGGCAGCCGTTGACTATGTCTTGGGGCCATGCGCTGACTGGAGGCGATCGCCCTCGGCGAGTCTACGATCTAGCGATCGCTCTATCCCCATTGGAAAATGGCTGCACCCCAGGTGAGACCAGCCCCAAAGCCCGACGCGGCAATCACATCACCGGGTTTAATATGTCCTTGCCGTACCCATTCGTCCAGCGCAATGGGGATGGAGGCCGCCGACGTATTGCCGTAGGCAGCCATGTTGCTAATGACGCGATCGCTCGGAATATTCAAGCGCTGGGCAACGGCATCCAAAATGCGCTGATTGGCTTGGTGCAGCAGTAGCCAGTCCACTTGGTCTGTACTCATACCAGCCCGGAATAAGGCTTTCTCAACAACTTCCGGTACGCGCTTCACGGCAAAGCGATAGACCTCTTGCCCGCTCATGGCGATGGGTTGATAGGTGCCTTGCTGGACGGCAATGTCAGGGGTGAGCGATCGCTCTTCACCCTGGAATGGCAGCGTCAGACAGCTATTCTGACGACCATCGCTATGTAGGTCAAACCCTAGGAGGCGATCGCTCGTCTCACTAGCCTGCATGACCACAGCCCCGGCCCCATCGCCAAAGAGGACACAGGTACGGCGATCGTTCCAATCAATCCAGCGGGATAGCACATCTGCACCAATCACCAACACCGTGCGGTATGCGCCGGTGCGAATGAATTGAGAGGCCGTCACAAGGGCAAACAAAAAGCCAGAGCAGGCCGCCGTTAGGTCAAAGCCGACGGCTTTGGTGGCACCCAGCTCCGCCTGAATGAGGCTAGCGGTGCCAAAAAGATCATCGGGGGTGGAGGTAGCTAGGATAATTAAATCCAAGTCTTCCGCCGCCACCCCAGCCATCTCTAGAGCCGCCTTGCCCGCCTGAGCAGAAATGCCAGTCAGAGCGCGATCGCCTTGGGCTAAGCGCCGTTGACGAATGCCCGTGCGGCTTGCAATCCACTCATCAGACGTGTCAACAACGTGACTCAGCCCCTGATTGTCTAACACCGTATCGGGCGCTGCCGAGCCGCACCCAATGATGGCGACTCCTCTACCGATCTCTTGCTGCATTACTCAACACTCTCTGTGGTATCAGACTGCCGGGACAGGGAGCGTTGCCCGTCCACTTCGGCGATCGCATCCTGATACTGAGATTGAATACGCTCCAGCACCTGATGATCAACGGCTTCCTTGGCCAAACGAATCGCATTAAACACCGACGGCGCTTGAGAGCTACCGTGACTGATGATGCAAATGCCATTCACCCCCAGCAACAACCCGCCGCCGTGCTCAGCATGGTCAATGCGTTGCTTAATGCGGCGTAGATTGGGCTTGAGTAAACTGACGCCGACCTTGCCGTGCAGCCCACGAGGCAGCTCATCTCGCATAATTTGCAAGAGCACCTCAGCGATCGCCTCGGCAAACTTCAGCAGCACATTGCCAACGAAGCCATCACAAACAATGACGTCAAACTCACCCGACAGTACATCACGGCCTTCGGCATTCCCCACAAAGTCAATGCGGGAATTGTCCTGCAACATTTGATGGGTACGAACGGCTAAGTCATTACCCTTCGACGATTCCTCGCCGATGTTGAGGAGCCCTACCTTGGGATGGTCAATCCCCAGTGCGTACTGGGAATAGATACCACCCATCACCGCAAATTGTTCGAGGAAGCGAGGCCGACAGTCTACATTGGCCCCAACGTCTAGAATCACCACCGACTTGCCTGGTGTCAGGGTGGGGAAGATGGCCCCAATCGCTGGCCGGTCAATGCCCGGCAGCCGCCCTAATCGCAACAGCGCCGCCGCCATTGCCGCACCAGAATGGCCTGCCGAGACCACCCCGTCGGCACGATTCTGCTTGACTAAATCCATCGCCACGTTGATCGACGCTTGGGGCTTTCGCCGTAACGCCGTCAGCGGCTCCTCGTGCATCTCGATCGTCCCTTCTGCCGGGACAACCTCCAAATGTGACGAGGAACCATGACGGTGAATTTCTTCTCGAATCTGCTGTGGATCGCCCACAAGCAGAATATCCGCATCTAGTTCTTCCTGCGCTCTAAGTGCGCCTGCGACAATTTCAGCCGGGGCATGGTCCCCGCCCATCGCATCCACTGCAATCCGTGCCCGATTGGATCCCATCGATCGAAGTTTGTAGAAACCTAAAAAATTTTATCAGATGGCCTAGTACTGAAGGGCCGAATCCGGGCAGATGAGATAGATTATTCCCCTTCTCCGGGTTCAGTAATGCGCTGAAAAAGATACCCTGTGCCCCGGGCGGTCAAAATGAGCTCCGGGTTACTCGGGTCATCCTCCAGTTTGGCACGCAGCCGGGAAATATGAACATCGACTACGCGAGTATCCACATGACGCTCGGGGGTATATCCCCAAACTTCCTGCAAAATTTCGGAGCGCGAGAAGGGTTCTCCCGATCGCCCTACGAGTAATTCCAGCAGGCTGAACTCCATGCCAGTCAAGCGGATACGCTCATCGCCTTTGTAGACTTGGCGCTTGTTGGTGTCAATGCGAATGTTGTTAATTTGGATGACGCCAGAACTAGGAATTCCGGTGGTACCAACTTTTTCAACCCGCCGCAAAACGGAGCGAATTCGCGCTTCTAGCTCCTTGGGCGAAAAAGGTTTCACCACATAATCATCGGCTCCTAGCTCTAGACCAGTGATGCGATCGGCCACATCGCCCAGAGCTGTGAGCATGATAATCGGCACATCCGATTCCTTGCGCAGTTCTTGGCAAACGCCATAGCCATCGAGTTTGGGCATCATGACATCCAGCACGACTAGGTCTGGAGCTGTGGTGCGAAAGGTGTCCAAGGCTTCTTCGCCGTCTGCTGCTGTGACGACGTCATAGCCGATCATAGACAGGCGAGTTTCTAGAATTCGTCGAATGCTCGCTTCGTCATCAACAACAAGTATTTTTTCTTTATGATTTTCCAACTGACTCAACACTCCTTGAAACGACTAGCGTTTAGTCGTTAATTTTCGACACATTATCATGAAGAATAATAGCGTATGTTCTGGCTAAGAATAGCCGAAATTCCCATTGTTGTTACATTTCAACGTTTCTTAATATTCAACTTTGCGCATACAAACATAGAGACAATCCCAAGATTTCTCATTCTAGAAGTTTTGCTATTTTTCTGGCTTGGTCAGGATGAATCGATGGTAGCTCAGTCTGTCTGAGTGGTCGCTTGCCGGTTTGTAACGCCATACTAAAAATTGCTGGGTGATCCGGCAACGTCCCCTAGCCCAACTCCTATGTCAAAATCTCGAACTCAGTATGTTTGCCAAGACTGTGGCGCTGAATCGGCTCAGTTGTTTGGCAAGTGCCCCTTTTGTGGTAGCTGGAACTCGATGGTGGAGCAGGCACCCTCCAGTACGTCTACTGCTAGCCGTCCTGCGGCGAGTGCGATCGCTGTCAAGACGCCAAATACGCCACCCCAAGCGGTGGCATCCCTAACGCTTCCCCAAATTTCTGACCATCCCCAAGCGCGGCTACCGTCGGGCTATGGTGAGCTAGATCGGGTGTTGGGCGGTGGCATTGTGCCGGGCTCTTTGGTGTTAATTGGTGGCGATCCGGGCATTGGTAAGTCAACCCTTTTGCTGCAGGTGGCCAACCAAGTGGCGCGGCAGCAGCGGGTGCTGTATGTATGTGCGGAGGAGTCAGGGCAACAGGTGAAGCTGCGATCGCAACGGCTGGGGGTGGGCCAGCCCCAGGATGATCACACCGATCCGCCAGACTTGTACCTACTGCCGGAGATTGACCTTGAGGCCATTTTGGCAGAATTAACGTCTCTCAAGCCGCAGGTGGCGGTGATTGATAGTATTCAAGCCATTTACTACCGTGCGTTGAATTCTGCTCCGGGATCGGTGTCCCAAGTGCGGGAATGTACCACGGCGTTGATGCAATTGGCCAAGCGCCAGAACATCAGCTTGTTTATTGTGGGTCATGTCACCAAAGATGGGGCGATCGCTGGCCCGAAGGTGTTGGAGCATTTGGTGGATACGGTGCTGTACTTTGAGGGCGATCGCTTTGCTAGCCATCGACTGCTGCGGGCGGTGAAAAATCGCTTTGGGGCCACCCATGAAATTGGCATTTTTGAAATGGTGGATCAGGGTTTGGCCGAGGTGCTGAATCCGTCGGCGCTCTTTTTGGGGACGCGTCAGGAAGCCGTGCCGGGCACCTGTACGATTGTGGCCTGCGAGGGTACACGCCCCTTGGTGATCGAGCTACAGGCGCTGGTTAGTCCTACCAGCTATCCTTCCCCCCGCCGGTCGGCCACGGGCATTGAATACAGCCGTCTGCTGCAAATTTTGGCGGTGCTGGAAAAACGGGTGGGCATTCCCCTGTCTAAGCTGGATGCCTACGTGGCTTCCTCGGGCGGGTTGACGGTAGGAGAACCAGCGGCAGATTTAGGGGTGGCGATCGCTGTGGCGGCTAGTTTCCGCGATCGCATTGTCGATCCCAATACGGTCTTGATTGGTGAGGTAGGCTTGGGTGGCCAGGTGCGGCCCATTTCTCAGATGGAAATTCGCCTCAAAGAGGCAGCCAAGCTGGGGTTTCAGCGGGCCATTGTACCCAAGGGCACCACGGTTCCTAAGCTAGACTTAGAGGTCATTCCCGTGGGGCGTGTGGTGGATGCGATCGCCGCGGCCCTTTTGCCCAACGATAGTTCCGCCACTGCGACCCCAGAACCGGACCCCTAGAGAACTTGGCGTAACTAATTTGTAGTGCTACCACGTTCTGCCCCCAAGGATCGATAGAATTTGAATATCTGGAGCGATCGCCCTCATTGTTCAATCTATGGAGGTGTGCAATGTTCTTGGGGTAATCAGAACATTCCCTGCCGCCTGAAGGATTCAGCTTGTCTACCTTCATCCGTCGGGCATAGGGTGAGGCGAATCTCGCTCTAGACTAAACCCATCATCAGGGTCAGCATCCATCATCATGAACAGCTAAGGCAAAAAGTTTCACGCTAGGTTGCTTCCACTTTCGTCAGGTATCTGCAGCTTGCCTGCATCGTTTCGTCTCATACCAAGTCTCTCAAGATCCGCTACAAGTCGCCCCATCCCAACCCCCTTGCCCAGTCGGGTGGGGACGTTGAGTCGAACGATCCTGTAGCCGTTGAAATCAGAGTATTGGTCTAACATCTGCTGACTTCGTTTCGTAGGCCTCTCAATCCAATGGGAAACCTTGATCGGGCAACTCTTTATGCCACGTTAGGTGATCTACCCCTCCATGATTTTCAGGTCAACCTAAACACCTCGGGTTTGGTGATTGCCAAGCAATTTGAGCAACGCCCTGATTTGCCCGGCGTGGTAATCATGAGCGAGACCAAGATGGTTGGCGTCATTTCTCGACGGCGATTTCATGAGCAAATGAGCAAACCAGTTCAGCAACAAACGTTTCTAGAACAGCCTATTCAAATGCTATTGGAGGCGGAGCTAAAGCGTCGTAAAGCCCGCGTGCTGGTTTTACGGGACACGGAACCGATTGATCTATCCGCCCGTACGGCGCTGAACCGTCCTGCGGATGAGGTGTATGAACCGATCATTGTGATGTTTCAGGATCACAGTATTCCTGATGTGCAGGCGTATTTTTTGCTGGACATGTACACGCTGTTGCAGGCGCAGTCGCAAATTCTCATGGTGATTAATCATGAGATGAGCCAGCAGCGCGCCATTTTGGAAGAAAAGCAGCAGCAGGTGCAGGAAGAGCAGCGCAAGGTTGAGGAATATACCCAGTTGCTGGAAGCGCACCAAGGCGTGATTCAGGAGCGCAATTTGCTGCTCGAAACCCAGCAGGTTGAGCTGCTGGAACAGGCCAGGGAAATTGCCCAGTTCAACAAGCGCTTCATCAGAATTGGGCAATTACTGTCCGCCGAAGGACAGCAGACCTTCCAGGCTACCTTTGCTGGGGTGAATGCCATTTGCCACAATACCACGCAAATTGTAGGCATCGGGCGATCGCTCACCGATGAACTACATACGATTCAAGACACGTCCCAACTGATTGCTAAGGTGAGCCAACAGGTGCGGCATTTGTCCGTCCAGGCGGCCATTGTTGCCAACCATGTGGGGGTGGAGATGGCGGGGTTCAGCCACATTACCGCTGAGATTGGCAAGCTGGTGAATCAAACCTTGGATGCCGGACGCCGGATGGATCGCTTAGCCAGCCGTTTCCATAGCCGCGTGCAGGCGCTGACCGACTCGGCCCAGTCGGGCACCACGGTGGCGCAATCCCTGCTGCAGAAAATTGAACAGGCTCAAACGGCCTTAGCGGAACTTGAAAGGCTGGTGCAGGGGCCCATTCAATCCCTGACGGAGACCGATTCATCCGCCACCCTGGGGCTCTCGCCTAATATCCAAGATGCGACCCAGGAGTTGATCCAAAAAATTGCTACAGCGGAAGCCACGGTGACGGATTTAGAGCAATTTCTGCATCGCCGTGATTCGGAACCGCTGATTCAAAAAATTAAGCGAGCCCTGGAACAAAATCGCCAGAAACTGCCCCCCTACGATCAGGGTTGAACACCAGCGCTGCCAACTACCTGTGGGACTCCCCTGCTTCCTAGGAGCTACCTGCATTTCCTAGCCAGCGGGCCTAGACTAATTCTTGGATTGCCCGCTACATTTTGCCCTCACCCTAAATCCCTCTCCCTCTGGGAGAGGGACTTTGAGGCGTCTTAAATTATGTAGCGACATTAATTATGTAGCAACATTTTGAAGACGTGATCTTAGACCACATATTGGGTGGGTGGACGGTAGGTGACGGAATCTTGCTGCATTTGCTGCTTGAGCTGGGCAAGCGATCGCAGCCGTCCATCTCGGGCGGATTCAAATTCGGCATTGATGCGTAGGGCTTGGTCATAGGCAGCGATCGCTGATTCGTACTGCTCCATCTGCTCTAGCGATCGCCCCCGATCATGCCAGGCCCACTGGTTGTGGGGCTGCAGTTGCGATACTTTGGCGTAGGCTGCTGCGGCTTCTTTGTATTTTTTCAGTTGCTCCAGCAGGGCTGCTAGCTTGAACCAAGCAATATGGTCATCGGCTTGGAGCTTCACCACTTTGCTGTAGGAGGACGCTGCTTCCCGATAGCGCTGCAAATTTTCCAGGGCCATGCCCTGCATCAACCAAGCATTGGCATCGGTTGGATCATCGCGCAGGGTACGGGCACAGGCGGCGATCGCTTCTTGGTAGTGCTGGAGATGGTAAAGCTGATCGACCTTGCGCTGGGTCATCAGCACCTGTTTGCGGCTCTCCACAGCTAGGTGGAAATCAGGCTTGAGGTTAACAGCGCGATCGTAGGCCTCCACGGCTTCATCAAACTGCCCGGAATGCTCCAGCACCTGCCCCCGGTCGTGCCAGGCCCAATAGTTGCCCGGCTGAATCTGGATCACCTTGTCGTAGGCGGCCAGCGCTTCTGGGTAGCGTTTCAGGTGTTCCAGCGCCTTGCCGCGCTTAAACCAGGCTAGATAATCATTAGGCTGAACTTCAATCACCCGCTGATAGGAGCTAGCGGCATCTTCATAGTGGTGCAGGTTTTCAAAGGCGATGCCGCGCTTAAACCAAGCCAAGTAGTCATTGGGGGCAATCTGGATCACCTTGTCGTAGCATTCAATGGCTTTGCGGTAGCGCTGCTGCTGAAACAGTTCATCGGCACGTTCAAACCAGACGAAATGGGCGTCGGAATATTTGGCAGGCGGTACGGTGCGATCACCTAGGGATAGCTGATCGCGCTGGGCTGATTTAACCGCTGAGTTGACGGTGGGTAAAATCACCGTGTCGTGCTTCGGTGATGCCAGAACCTGCAGAGCTTCCATGGCTTCTACGGCGGATTGGTAGCGCTGGCGATAGTCATAGCGCACCATCAAGTCGATGATATCGGCCAGGGCTGGGCTGATGGTCTGGATGCGATCGCGCCACAGCAGTTCACCCGTGCGGGCATCGTAGCGCAGCTTCGAGGGCGATAGACCAGTCAGCATTTGAATGCCCACAATGCCTAAGGAGTACACATCGCTGCAGTAGCGAGGGCGTCCAGCCAACTGTTCATTAGGCATATACCCCGACGAGCCCACGGCAATGGTAAAGGTGGATTCTTCTTCCAGGTTGATGGGTTGAGAGCCAATTTGCTTGACGGCTCCAAAGTCAATCAACACTACTTTTTGATCATGCTGGCGGCGAATTAAATTGGATGGCTTAATGTCGCGATGGATAACCTGCTGTTCATGAACAAAGGCCAGGGTTGATAAAACATCCTGCAGAAAATCGATGACTTCATCTTCAGGAAAACAGACGTTTTTCTTGATGGTTTTATTAAGAACGCGCCCTTCTATAAATTCCTGCACCAGATAAAATTCTCGGTGTTCTTCAAAGTGGGCAAAGAGCCGAGGAATTT
Source organism: Candidatus Obscuribacterales bacterium (assembly GCA_036703605.1). Classification (NCBI taxonomy): domain Bacteria; kingdom Bacillati; phylum Candidatus Melainabacteria; order Candidatus Obscuribacterales; species Candidatus Obscuribacterales bacterium. The sequence continues at coordinate 22,962 of DATNRH010000471.1, forward strand.
GATCGTGGTTGCCCAGTTGATACAGCACTTCTGCCTCTCGGTCAAACAGGCGTGTTGCCGCTTGCCAAGCTGCCTGACCGTCTACTTGAGGTTTTAATTGCTTGACCACACAGGTTGGCTTGCCTGGTAAATGGCGATCGACGGCTAGGAACGTTTGCCCAAAGCCCCCGCCACCGAGGTGTTCCGTGATTTGATAACGTCCGCCGATTGTTGTTCCTAGCATGGGTAGATGCGGCTTCCAAAATACTGTATGACGTCGGGTTGGCTCGAAATGATGCCCCTCAGGTGGTGAAGATGAATACCCTGCTCACGGTGGACAACCACTACACAACAGACTGCGGTTAAGCCTAGGACAAAATGGGTAACATTCTTCGTCGTGGAACAGCTCAATAGTGCTTAACAGCTTAATGACACCACAGGGATGCCAAGGGATGCATGGGTGATGGACAAACTCGTCGAAGCTATCAATGAGGCTCAAGCGATCGCCCTGCCTGAAATAACAACGTCTGCCCTAGTATCTAGCAAACTACTCAGCTTGCGACTCCGTGATATAAACGAACTCGGGAGGATTGTAGTTTCCACCATTCAGTATTCCCTACAAAATGGCGAACGGTGCAAACGGGAAATCAAGATTAAGTGAATTTTCTGTGTGTATTTCCAGGTTAAGCCCAAAAAATGGATGGATAAATCGACCCAAAGAGCCATCTGGTCTCTAGCAACCCTCCTTAATGCTGCGGAGGGTGATCGCCCATCTTCCTCGGTATCGTTCGAAACTATCCGCAACATTACGGGATAGGTTTCTCTTTCTTTCCTGAGACTACCCACCTTGGGGCACAATTTTAACAAGCATAAATCCGTGAATTTGCTCGGTTCAAGTCATGTTCTGCTAGTTTGGAGACCTGCCATGATGAAAGCAAAAGACATAATGACCCAAGCGGTTGCGACGATCAGTGGTTCAGCTACGGTGGCTGAAGCCGTCGCCTGCCTGAAAGAAAACCAAGTCCGAGCCCTGGTGGTGGAACGTCGTCATCCGGATGACCCCTATGGCATCCTGTCTGAAACAGACATTATTTATAAAGTAGCGGCCTACGGGAAGGATCCCAAGCAGGTGCGGGTGTATGAAATTATGACTAAGCCCTGCATTGTGGTGAATCCTGACCTAGGGGTGGAATATGTCGCTCGCCTGTTTGCCCAATCTGGTGTGCATCAAGCTCCGGTGGTGAGTGGTGGTCTGCTGGGCACCATTTCAATTCACGATATTTTGACCAAAAGCGATTTTGTGGAAAAGCCTAAAACCTATT
>DATNRH010000472.1 GCA_036703605.1 Candidatus Obscuribacterales bacterium
ATGAGATCACGGTTTCAGGGTTGTTCACGCCCGGCTCCGGTGACCGGTCACGGCAATCAGGGGAGAAATCAGCGTCAGGCTGAACTGCGGATCCAGGATCATGTTGAACCGATAATCACCATTCAGCACCACATCCACCACGGGGCAATTCGCTACCTTATATTTAATCGGTAGACGCAGGGCATTGGACTTCCCCTTCGACTGCAGGCCCTGAATTCGATCTTGCATCGTTTGGTAGGATGTCCACTGCCCCCGATTCAGCCAGAGGGTAGCGGCCTGTTGATAATCCTTCAGCGCTTCTTCGCGATCGCCCTTGGCCTCCCACACCGCCGCCCGTCCAGCATAGAGGTCGGGATTGTCTGGCTCAAACCCCAGGGCATTGGCATAGTCTTTGAAGGCATCATCCCAGGCCTGCATCTGGGCATAGGCCTTGGCCCGCTGGGACAACAGCAACCGTGGATCGCCCCCGTTACGCAGCAGTTGGCTGAAGTCCTGCACGGCACCGCGTCCATCCCCCAAGATTAGGCGCACAATGCCCCGCTGTTTAATGCTATTCGGATTCTCAGGGTCAAGGCTGAGCGCCTTGGCTAGGTCTTGGATCGCGGCCTGGGCCTGTCCTGTTTTAGCGTAGGCGTAGGCGCGTTTGCACAGCACATCGGCCTGGTCTGGCTCAAACTTCAGCAGCCAGCTCAGGTCAGCGATCGCTCCCGGGTAGTTCCGCTGCTCCATCTTGGTCAACGCTTGCTCTAGGAAGGCTTCGGGGGAGATCAGGGGCTGAGCGGTGGGTTGGGAGGGTGGGGGCGATGGGGACGGTGGGGGCAAAACCGACGCTCGGAGCCGATCAATCTGGGCGATGCAGGCCTTGGCGCTGTCGGCATCAGCTTGGTTGAGATACAGGTGGGCAGCTTGCTTATAGGCGGCGATCGCCTCGTCAACGTGACCCGCCATGGCATGGGCCTTCGCCAATAAATGGTGAGCGATCGCCATGGAGGGATCGAGCTGCGTGGCACACTGGGCATCCAAAATAGCAGCGGCGCTGGTCTTGAGGCTGAGATAAGCCGAGGCCCGCTTTAGAAAACGTTCGGGGGTGGGCTGATGCTGTAAAGCAGCGCTAAAGTGAGCGATCGCCCCGGTCATGTCTCCCGCTGCTAAGCAGGCCTGCCCCTGCTGCATCAACTGCTCAGCATTGGGCTCCGGAATCGGGAAATGGGCGGTGGACATAGCACAACCTCAATCACAGGCTCATCTGGATTATAGCCGTTGGGGCAAGGAAGGGCGATCGCTCACGATCGCGCAAACTCGGCTGGATTTTGATCCCGTCGATGCTGCTTTGGAATGGCTGGCCCTTGCCGATCGCCGGCGATCGCTGCCGTCGCTTCTAGGGACTCCCGCAGGCGTTTGGCAGCGTAGATAGACATATCCCGAGGTACACTGATGCGGTCGCGCAAATAGCGCAGCGAGAGGTCAGAGCCGGGGGGTGGCGGACAAACAGCCCCGGTCATCAAATGGGTGAGGGCACAGCGCAGCGCCGTATCAAAGGACGTATCGTCCGCCGGATTGACCTGAATAATACTGGCCCTATGTTTCAGCACCCGATGCAAAGCCTCCGCCCGAGAGGTTTCCGGTTCGGGATAGGTGACATCCGGCAACCCCATCCATGGGCCCTGATCCACCCGCATTTGGTTGATCCGCGTTTGAGGGTGATCATTCTCCCAGCAGCCGCCCATCTGGGGAGGCAGATCATGGACATGGGTATGGAAATCGCTTTGGGTGCCTCGATAGGTCGGCCGGCTTTCCATGGCATCAAACCAGTCGGATAGCCTAGGATTCTCCTCCCGCAAAGAATAGCCTTTGTAGTAGAACAAGCTGGCGTTCATCCGTTCCACATAGGGCGTGAAGATGACATCCGCACTGCCAAACTCAGACAGAAAGTAAGGGCCAGGGGTGCTGGCTAGGGCCTGCTCCACCTTAGCGACCACGGCGATAAACTGACTGCGGTTGCGCTCCTCCTGCCGGGATGAGGTGGTGGGATAGCATAGCCAGGCACACCAAGCCCGAAACAGTAAGCGCTCTAGCCGGCGCAGGGGAAGAACAGCAGCGTCTTCCAAGCCCTGGGTGAGGGGGCCAAACGTCTGCTCCAAGGCCAGCAAAATATCGTCACTTTCGGTGATTATGCGATCGTCGAGGGACAGCGCTGGCAACATGCCCGACGGAACCAGATCTTTATACCAGCGTTCCTTTTCCCCGTAGCAAAACATGGTCACTTTTTTGACCCGGTAGGGAATGTGCTGTTCTTCTAGCCATAGCCACACCTTTTGACAGTAGGGGCACCAGGCATGGTTATCGCGGTAAAGGGTGACCCGGATATCCGATTCAGCCGCACCAAACAGGCGTAGCTGAGCTTGAGCATTGGTGGGGCCAGAAACCGGATCGACCTGAGCGATCGTCAGAGCCTCCAGTTCTGCCCAGCTTAGAGGGGCGACGGTCATGGGACTTGTCCTTGCAATACAACCAGAGTCAGCAGATCAGGGCTGGTCTCATACGTCAGTGTAGCGCTGCATCCTGGTGAATAGATAGAGTAGCAGGAAACGGCGTGGCACCTATCCTAGAGAATGCTGCCTATACTCTTTAGTAGCAGCTCTTCACCTTCGGCTACTCAGACCATCAGAACATCTACAGAGCCAACGATACGTAATCGGCAACAGCATTAGAAAGCAAGAAAAGCTACAGTTGATACAAAGCATCTAATATAGAGCATCTAATACAAACCATCCCTTGCCCCTGCTGAGATCATGGATCATCCTTCTCCCCAATCTATTGAGCAGGTTCCTTCCACCGACTGGGACAACACACCAGAGTCCGTGAAAATGCTGGTAACCTCGTTGCTCAACGCGCAGTCATTCTCGCAGGGTGAGACGTCCCAGAGCGACCATCGTCTGCTGCAGTTTCTAGAGGCAACCCCCATCGGCATTGCCGTACATGATGCAACAGGGAAGCTGGTTTACGTGAATCAAGTGGGGCGATCGCTCTGGGGCGGCGATCGCTTGCTGGATAGTTCTCTCTCGGAGTTGTCTCATGCTCTACACCTCTATCATGGGTCACGGCAGATCGTTTATCCCCTAGAAGACTTACCCGTCAGCCGCGCCCTACAGGGAGAAACCGTGTGGGTGGATGATCTGGAAATCCGTCGCCCCGATAGCACCATTCCCTTAGATATGTGGGCAACACCGATTTTTGATGACCAAAGGCAGGTAGTCTACGCGATTGTTGCCTTTCAAGACATCAGCGATCGCAAACGTCGAGACTTGGAACGGCAAGTTCTTGAAAATACCAGACAAACCCGCGATCGCTTCTATCGCCAAGTCATCCAAGCCCAAACCGATCTTATTTTGCGATCGCTGCCAGATACCACGATCACCTTTGCCAACGAAGCACTCTGCTCTGCCCTCGGTCTACCGTTAGGAGAGGTTCTAGGTCTACGATGGAGTGACTTTGTGCCGCCGGACGATCTTGATACAATCCATCACAAAATTGCGGGACTGACTCCAGAGCATCCTACCTTTGAAAATATGAATCGCGATCAGCGATCGGATCGTCAAATCGGCTGGACGCAGTGGATTAATTTAGGAATTTTCGACCATGGGCAATTGGTGGAAATTCAATCCGTAGGACGGGACGTTACCGCGATCCAGAAGCAACTCCACCGTGAACAGGCGATGAATCGGGTGCTCCAGGCCATTCGCTCAACGGTTGACCTAGATCAAATTTTTACCCTAGCCACCCAAGAAACAATCCAGCTATTGAACTGTTCTAGGTGCGGTGTCATTCAGTATCAAGCCGAGCAAGAACCCTGGCAAACCCTGGCAGACTACTGTAGCCATCCCGATCAGCTCCCTGCCTGGACATTAGATAGGATAGGTCACCATGCTCCTTGGAGCGATCGCCTCCAGCAATTCCAGGTTGTGCAGGTGGATGACATGAATATAGATGACACGTATCCAGATCTGACCTTGTTCCCATCTGGCGCTTGGCTGCTAATTCCCCTCGTTGTGGATGGCCGTCTATGGGGAAGTTTTGTCCTCTATACCGATCAACAGCCCTTCATCTGGCACCCAGAGCAACGGGATCTGGCCCAGGCGATGGCCGATCAGCTTGAGGTAGCTATCCAGCAGGCTATCTTATCCCAACAGGTGCAGGATGAGTTGGCAGAGCGCTGCCGTGCTGAAGCGGCGCTCCGAGAAAGCGAAGGGCGCTTTCAAACTATGGCAGACAATGTGCCCGGCGTCATCTATGGCTATCGTATCTGCTCTGATGGCTCAGATTACTATGCCTATATTAGTTCTGGCTTTCGGGAACTCTATGGCATCGACCCCGATCAGGCGTTGCAAAATCCTCAGATCATCTCAGCCATGACCCATCCCGATGATGCCTCGATGCTCCAGGAGTCTTTTATCCTCTCTGAACAAACCTTGCAAACCTGGGAGTGCCAGTATCGCATTATCACAGCCGATGGGCAGCTAAAATGGTTGCAGGGCATCGCTCGACCAACACGCCATGCCAATGGCGATATTAGTTGGGATGGCTTGATCATTGATATCAGCGATCGCAAACGGGGTGAGGCGGAGCAACAATATGCGGAAGCTGCGCTACGAGACAGTGAAGCTCGCTACCGGCTGTTAGCAGAAAATACCAATGATCTCGTTTGTCTCCATGAACTGGATGGTGAATATATCTACGTCAGCCCGTCCTGTGAAAACCTCTTGGGCTATCAGTATGAAGACATGGTGGGGCAAAAACCCTCGATGTTTCTCCATCCAGAGGATTGCGATCGCGTCTATCAAGAGAGTCGGGCTGTAGCTGTCTCAGGTAAATCCACACCAGTTACCTATCGCATGCGCCATCGAGCTGGGCATTACATCTGGTTTGAAACATTAACTCGCCCCATTTTAGATGCGACAGGAACTATTATCCAGTTGCAAACTACGTCCCGAGATGTCACCGAACGAATTCAAGTGCAAGAACGTCTGCGCTACGATGCTTTGCATGATTCGCTGACGGGCCTCCCCAATCGCAATTGGCTGATGGAACGACTAGCCTTATCCATCCACCAAGCTCGTCGCCTAGACCATTATCAATATGCGGTGCTATTTCTAGACTTAGATCGCTTTAAGGTGGTCAACGATAGCTTGGGGCACCTAGCGGGCGATCAACTCCTCATAGCGATCGCCCAACGCTTGCAGTCGATTGTGCGAGCAACGGATCTGGTGGTGCGGTTGGGGGGCGATGAATTTGTCCTGCTGCTGGAAAGTGTAGAGGGCATTCAAGAGGTTGTTCATGCCACAGAACGTATCTTTTCTGAATTGCGATCGCCCCTCACGATTGAAGGACGAGATGTGTATGTAACGTCGAGCATTGGCATTGTCCTCGGCAACAAAACCTATCAGCAAGCGTCTCACCTGCTGCGGGATGCTGACATTGCCATGTATCGGGCCAAAATGAATGGCAAAGCTCGTTATGAAATTTTTGACGCCGACATGCATCGACAGGCCATGCAGCGCCTACATTTGGAACATGATCTGCGGCAAGCCATTGATCGTCAGGAGTTTGTGCTGTACTACCAGCCTATTTTCGCCTTAGATAACGAATGTTTAACGGGATTTGAAGCCCTCATTCGCTGGCAGCATCCTTCTCAAGGTCTCAAGTCTCCGGGAGACTTCATTGCAGTTGCTGAAGAAATCGGCCTAATTACCCTCATTGATGATTGGGCACTGCATCAGGCCTGTCATCAACTGGCGACATGGCAAGCTAAGTTTCCCGCGATGGAGCATATGAAGGTCAGCGTCAATCTTTCTGTTCAGGACTTAAAACAGCCCGACTTACTGAGTAAAATCGATCGGGTTCTGGCCACAACGCACCTAGCAGGGCATTGCTTGACCCTGGAAATTACTGAAAGTATGTTGATTGATGATGTTGAAGCCACGATTGACATACTAAGAAGCATTAAAGAACGCAATATCCAGATTAGCATTGATGATTTTGGTACAGGCTACTCATCCCTCAATTATCTGCATCGCCTACCGGTAGACAATCTCAAAGTCGATCGCTCTTTTGTGGACGCGATGCAAAGTGGCCAGCGTAACTATCAAATTGTGGAAACCATTGTCGCGCTCAGCAATCAGCTTGGTCTAGAAGCGATCGCTGAGGGAATTGAGACGCGGGAGCAGCTTCAACAATTACAGCATCTTGGATACCAGTTTGGGCAAGGCTACCTAGCATCGCGACCGTTGCCGGACGACGACGCGGAAAGGCTATTAGCCAAGCATCAACGCACTTTACTCTAAAAGATTGACCACTACGTTTAGGTATGAACTTGTAGTCAAAGGGTAATAGAGCTTGAAACATCAGAGCGATCGCTTTTTAATTCAATTTCTATCGCTTTTTCATTCAAGCTCTAC
>DATNRH010000473.1 GCA_036703605.1 Candidatus Obscuribacterales bacterium
GACGATACTATAAGTCAGGTTTAGTAGATTTAGCAGCATTTGCCGTGTTACTGCCCTCTTTGCTGACCCATTTGCCGTGCTATAGCGTATCCACAGCCACAGATGCTCAAAAACAAGAGCAAGATAGTCTGACGTTATTACCGTCACAAACTGAAAACCTACCCTATCTGTGAGCCTAAGTTTTGGCTATCTGCCCCATCTCTAGGCTAGCTCCTATGGGAAGCGTTTGTTATTGTGCCAACGCTCCTGCGTTGGCACCTTCCCTGGCGCTTCTGCAGCGATTGGGGTCTGGGCGCAGGAGCGCCGCGCTGAAGTATTCCCACGCTCAGCGTAGGAACAATATCTGTAACCTTGGATAACAAGGAACTCTTAGTGCAGAAAATGACGCACGCCGGTCATCACCATGATCAGCCCTAGCTCATTGGCTGCATCAATCGAGTCTTGATCGCGTAAACTGCCGCCGGGCTGAACGATCGCTCGAATGCCAGCTTGGGCCGCCGTGCGTACTGAATCATCGAAGGGGAAGAAACCATCGCTAGCCAAGGTAGCTCCCTGGGCGCGATCGCCTGCCTGCGCTAGAGCAATGCTGACGGCACCCACTCGGTTCATCTGCCCTGCCCCTACGCCGAGAGTGGTGCGATCGCGGGTGACCACAATACCGTTCGACTTGACATGCTTGGCCACCCGCCAGGCAAACATCAGTTCCTCCATCTCGTCGGTGGAGGGTTTGTGCTCGGTCACTACTCGCCATTCTGCAGGATTGGTGGCATGGTCATCCGCTGCTTGCACTAATAGACCACCCGCGATCGCCTTCACGGTTTGGGTAGGGCCAGACTGAAGATCGGGCAAAATCAACACCCGCAGCTTGGACTTAGCCGCCAACACCTCTCGGGCCTCCGGATCGCAACCCGGAGCTACTACACATTCCAAAAATGTCTTAGTCATAGCCTCCGCCGTGGCCTGATCAATCGGTTGATTGAGCACCACAATGCCCCCAAAGGCAGAAATGGAGTCGGCATCAAAGGCCTGGTGGTATGCCTGCACCAAGCTATCCCCTAGGGACACACCGCAGGGGTTGGTATGTTTGAGAATAGCCACCGCCGGGGTGCGATCGTCGAATTCTTTAATAATCCGCCGCGCCGCTTCTAGATCCACCAAGTTGTTGTAGCTCAACTCCTTACCCTGGAGCTTGTCCGCTGCAGCCCAGCCCGTGGGTACGGTGCCCGTGGTGTACCACAGAGCTGGCTGGTGAGGATTTTCACCATAGCGTAGGGGCTGATGAGCTTGGCCGATGATCGCAAGACGTTCCGGCAGCAGTTCTTGACCTTCAACGGCAGCATTCCCCGGTTCACTGCTCAAGTAAGTGGCGATCGCACAGTCATAGGTGGCTGTATGCCAGAAAGCCTTCTGGGCGCAGGTTTGGCGGAACGATTGGGACACATTGCCGTCGTACTGCTCAAACTCGCTCAGGTAGGCATCATACTGATCGGGATTGCAGAGTACCGTCAGGTGAGCATAGTTTTTCGCCGCCGCCCGCAGCAGTGTTGGGCCCCCAATATCAATATTTTCAATAGCATCAACCAAGGTGACATCCGGATTAGCAATGGTTTGCTCAAACGGATAGAGGTTGACCACCACCAAATCAATCGGACGGATCTCATTGGCCTCCAGATCCGCCGTATCTTCTGGCAGATTGCGTCGCGCTAGGATGCCCCCGTGGATGCGGGGATGTAGGGTCTTCACCCGTCCACCCAAAATTTCTGGCGATCCCGTGTAGTCCGACACCTTCGTCACCGGCAATCCTGCCTGTTTGAGCACCGCCGCCGTGCCGCCACTGCTGACAATATCAAACCCAAAATCTTCAACCAACCGCCGGGCAAACTCTACCAGGCCTGTCTTGTCTGAGGTGCTAAGCAGTGCTAACCGTGCCATGATTCCGTCCTTTCCAAGTCCAATACTTGCTGTTGACCGTTTGAGATCGGGCGTACCTACAGCGTAAGGATCTTATCGAAAGATGGGCAAATTGCGGAGAGTTTCTTTAGGAAAAAGACGAGGAACGCATACGCTAGGATAAACGATGGTGAGTTATAAACCTAGGAGTACGAGCCCTGAGCCTGAATGCGATCGCCATTCCCTCCGCCTCGACGGAAGCCGCTGGTCTGTTGGTGGGACTGCATGGTTGGGGAGCCAATGCCAAAGACCTAGCCACCTTGGCAGAATATATGGATCTATCGGACTACGAATTGCTCTTCGTCGATGCCCCCTTTCTCCATCCCCAAGGCTTCGGCGGACGCATGTGGTACGAATTTCCCTTGGGCTACGCCTTTGATACAACCCTCAGCGATCGCGACGACCTAGTCCAAAGTCGCCAGCATTTACACCAGTGGCTGCTGTCCCTAGAAGAACAGACCGGCATTCCCCTAGGGCGCACCTTTTTAGCGGGCTTCTCCCAGGGTGGAGCCATGGCGTTGGATGTGGGGATGCAGCTTCCCCTGGCGGGCGTCCTAGTCCTCAGCGGCTACCTCCATGGGCCGCTCAATACACCAGTTCAGCCAGCGCCGCCGACCCTATTGGTGCATGGTCGCCAAGACCAAGTGGTGCCGATTCAAGCCGCCCACCATACCCGCAGTCAGCTAACCGCCGCGGCCGTTCCTCTCACCTATTGCGAATTTGAACGCATGGGTCATGAGATCCAGCCCGCCGTCATGGAACAAATCCAAAGTTTTGTGGCTAGTATAGCCATGGGTTGGGGAGAAACGCCCTAGTATGGGAATAGACAGGCTGCATCGATGCGCGATCGCCTATTTGACGTAACCGATGCAGAATTGACAGCGGGGGGAGCCATGACAACACTGCAACACTTTTCAACGCCAGACGTATCGAAGGTAACGGAGGAAGACGTTGCCGAACTAGCCGTACGTCTCGATAAAGATGACTATGCCGATCCCTTTGCCGGATTGAATGATTGGCATCTACTGCGAGCGATCGCTTTCCACCGTCCAGAAATGGTTGAACCCTACCTTTATTTGCTGGATCTCGAAGCCTACGACGAATCCTAGATTCAGCCACCACCCATCCCTAGAGATGGGTCAGATAACCTTAGGGTCGGGGTGCAGCACTGCACCCCGATTTATTATGGTCAGATGAAGCGGAGGGTGGGAATGCCTCAACGGGTACTGATAGGAGTAGGTGGCGGCATTGCGGCCTATAAAGTTTGTGAAGTGGTCTCTAGCCTGGCCCAATCAGGTGTTGACCTGCGGGTGATCATGACGGCAGCGGCGGAGCAGTTTGTCGCACCTCTCACCTTGGCTACCCTAGCCCGCCATCCTGCCTATGGCGATCGCCATGAATGGACAGGCGATCGCGGCCGACCGCTGCATATCGACCTTGGGGAATGGGCTCAGGTGCTGGTGCTGGCTCCCCTGACGGCCAATACCCTGGGAAAACTGGCCCATGGGTTAGCCGATAACCTGCTCACCAACACGGTTCTAGCATCCACCTGCCCAGTGCTCCTCGCTCCCGCCATGAATACCGACATGTGGAACCAGGTGAGCGTGCAGCGCAACTGGCAGCAGATTCATCAGGATCCTCGCTACCATGCCGTTGGCCCCGGTGCCGGTCGCTTGGCCTGCGATCGCGTGGGAACAGGACGCATGGCAGAACCGGCGGAGATTCTAGCCCAGGTGCGATCGCTTCTCTATACCCAAGGTCGGCGAGACCTGGTGGGTCGGCATATCCTGATCAGCGCGGGCAGCACCCGCGAATTCCTCGATCCCGTGCGGTTTATTGGCAATCCATCCACGGGCAAAATGGGGATCGCCCTAGCCCAAGCCGCCCTGCATCGCGGCGCAACCGTCACCCTAGTTCATGGCCCCATGGATGCCGCTTTACAAACAGGACTCAACGGCGTGGAGCGATCGCCCGTCACCACCGCCGAGGAGATGTACCAATCCCTGCTCCACCATCTACCTCACGCTGATTGGTTGATCATGGCCGCCGCCGTTGCCGATGTGAAGCCCGCCCAAACCCATCGGCACAAATTACCTAAAGCAGAGCTGCCGGAGAGCCTGCCCTTGAGCAACGTCCCCGATCTGATCGCCACCCTCAAGCAGCACAAACAACCCCACCAGCGGTTTATTGGCTTCGCGGCCCAAACCGGCGATATTGTTACGCCTGCTCTAGACAAACTACGGCGCAAGGGACTGGATGCGATCGCCGCCAACCCCATCGACCAACCCCACAGCGGCTTTGGTAGCGACGATAATCAAGCCATCCTGATCGATGCCCAGGGCCGCCAGCAAGCGATCGCCCCTTGTTCCAAACTGGAGATGGCCCACCAATTACTTGATTTTGTGCAAGATTTGCCCTAAGTCTAAAAAGCAACGTGATGGTGGATCACGCCGCTTGATCCCTCACCTATCACCCATCGATCCCACGACCCCCATGACCGACCCCACCTGTACATCCTATGTTGACCCTGATTCAGCGGATCTCTGAAACCACCCCCAGCGACCTGCACCACATCCTGCCCCTCACCGCCGAGGAACGTACCCGCTGCCGCCGCCACCTTGAACCCGAGCCAGGGCTCTCCCTTTACCTCAACCTACCTCGGGGCACCGTGCTCCAGCATGGGGATATCTTGCTCTCTGCCGAGGGCGATCGCGTTCAGGTAATTGCCAAACCCGAACCCGTGCTCACCGTCACCGCCCACCATCCCCTCGATCTGCTGCGGGCTGCCTACCATCTAGGCAACCGCCACGTGCCCCTAGAAGTGACCTGCGACTATTTGCGCCTGTCGCCCGACCCCGTTCTCCAGGATATGTTGCTCCACATGGGGCTGCATGTTCACCCAGACACCGCCCCCTTCCATCCCGAAACCGGAGCCTACGGCAGCAGCACCCACCATGCCCACTAAATCTACCCAATCCCTGCTGCATCTGCTGCATCTCGCCAGCTCTACCCTCCCCGTAGGAGCCTTCAGCTACTCCGAAGGACTGGAGACCTTGGTGCAAGCTGGACAGATCACCCAGGTTGAGCAGTTGCAGCACTGGTTAACCCAAGATCTCACCTACGGGGCCATCCGCCTAGAGGGTCTGGCACTGGTGCAGGCCTATGAAACTACGCAGAACCAAGACTGGTCTGGCTTAGCCCAGTGGAACGACTGGCTATCGGCGGTGCGGGAAAGCTATGAACTGCGCCAACAAAGCTGGATGATGGGGCGATCGCTGACTCGGCTGCTCACCGCCATGGCTCCGGAGATGCAGGCGGCGATCGCGGCCGGAGGTGATCCCTGTAATTTTGCGATCGCCGTGGGTCTGGCCGCTGCCCAATGGCAGATTCCCCGCGACCAAGCCCTGCTAGGCTACCTCCACAGTTGGGCTAGCAATATGATCAATGCGGGCATCAAATTAATTCCCCTCGGACAAACCCAAGGGCAGACCCTGCTGCTATCGCTCTATCCCCAATTGGAAGAAACCCAGCGTCAGATTCTCGACCAGCCCGGTGATCCCAAAAGCTGCGGTTGGGGGTTAGCGATCGCCAGTATGAACCACGAAACCCTCTACTCCCGTCTCTTCCGCAGCTAGCCTAGTCCCCCAACCTTCCCCCTACCGTAGAACGCAACACCAGTCCCATTACCGTCAAGAAGCAGTCACCATGAATCCCTTCCGAGTTGGCATCGCTGGCCCCGTCGGCTCCGGCAAAACCGCCCTAGTAGACGCCCTCTGTAAAGCTCTCCGCGATCGCTACCCCATCGCCGTGGTCACCAATGACATCTACACCCAAGAAGACGCTCAGTTTTTGGTGCGCAGTCAGGCCCTCAGCCGCGATCGCATCGTCGGCGTTGAAACCGGCGGCTGCCCCCATACCGCCATTCGGGAAGATGCCTCGATTAACCTAATGGCCATTGAAGACCTAGAACGACGCTTCACCGACCTCGAACTCGTCTTTGTGGAAAGCGGCGGCGACAACCTAGCCTCCACCTTTAGCCCAGAGCTTGTAGACCTCACCCTTTACGTGATCGACGTAGCTGCGGGCGACAAAATTCCCCGCAAGGGCGGCCCCGGTATCACCAAGTCTGACCTGCTGGTGATCAACAAAATTGATCTTGCTCCCATGGTCGGCGCAGATCTGGGCGTCATGGAGCGAGATACCAAAACCATGCGCGGCGATCGCCCCTTTGTGTTCACCAACCTCAAACAACAGCAGGGACTGAACGACATCATCGATTTTATTCAGCTTCATATGGGACGCCCCAATGTAAAGAAACCTTAAGAATTGACGCCACGATCACCTGGCATCCGTATGCTCCCTCAGGCAGACGTAGCTAGCTCTAAACCAGCATTGTGACCCAAGTCTCTCGCCCAATTACGAAATAGTGTCCGTCCAGGGATATCTCTCAGGGGCGATCGCTATGACGATAAATTCCGCAAAAAAACAAAAAAAGGTAGTAGACAATACAATTGCCTGTTAGTTAACCGCCTTAATATCTCTCTGAAATCACTTTACTAAAGCCTAACAAGCAAGCTAATCAAGGTTCAGTCAGTTCCCCAAGGTTTCAGCTAAAACTCTCGTCATAGACGGTGTTTTAGCCATTTTGGGGCAGAGTTTTTGTACTCTTATGGGAGGCAACAACTTAAAACCAACCCTGACTTGAAGGCTTCTCTTTATCAGAGTCGTGCTGTCCATCAAGTTACTACGAGTGCTGTTTGATACAGCAAGACTCTTTAGCTATTAGTTGATTTTTGATGTGTCTGAGGTTTTAAGGAGAGCTGCATGGCTGAGTCGCGTGACCCTTTAATTAGATTAGGAATAGGGCGTCGGAAATTTATCAAATACGGCTCCATAGCCGTCGGCGCAGGCGTACTGAGCGCCTGTACCCGAGGGGAGGAAGCTCCGGCTGCTGACGGTTCTAGCGGCGCTGCAGGTGGTGGAGACACCGTGAAGGTTGGGGTTATGTATTCCACCACAGGAACCATTGCAATCGTTGAGAAGTCCCTACAGGACGCAACCTTCCTAGCAGTCGAACAAATCAACGAAGGGAAAGGCCCTTGGTCTGGTCGCCAGGGCGTTGGCGGCAAGCAAATTGAGATGGTGGTAGTCAACCCCGACTCAAACTGGGATTTGTATAACCAAATGTCCAAACGCTTGATCGAAGAAGATCAGGTTGTTTGCGTCCTCGGGTGCTACACCTCGGCTAGCCGTAAGTCGGTGCTACCCGTTTTTGAAGAAACAGACTCGCTTCTTTATTACCCGGTCTATTACGAAGGCAACGAATGTAGCTCCAACGTCATCTACACCGGCGCTGCACCCAACCAGCAAATCACCGACTCTATTCCCTACTGCTACGAAAACTTTGGTCCCAAAGGCTTCTTTATCGGCTCCGACTACATCTATCCTAAGGAAAGTAATCGGATTGCCAAGGCTGAACTCGAAGCTCTAGGTGGACAGGTGGTCGGTGATGAATATGCTGCCCTAGGTACCACTGAGTTCATCACGATTATCAACAAGATCAAGCAAGCTCAGCCAGACTTCATCCTCAGCAACCTAGTGGGAGACAGTATTCCTGCCTTCTACAGGCAGTATAAAGATGCTGGGATTACGGCTGACCAGATCCCAATCATGGCGTACCCCACCACGGAAGAAGAAATTCAAGCCATGGGGTCAGAATATGCTGAAGGTCACTACAGCAGCTTCAACTACTTCCAAACCGTAGACACCCCTGAAAACCAAGCCTTTGTTTCAGAATTTAAGGCTAAATTTGGGGATAACCGAGTCACCAACGGAGTTATGGAAGCCGCTTACCTGCAAACCTTCATCATGGCTCAGGCGATGGAGCAGGTGCTGGCAGCAGGAGACGAAATCAACACAGGAACCCTACGAGAAGCGACTCGGGGTCAGGTGTTCCAAGCACCTCAGGGCACGGTGAAGATTGATCCAGATAACTATCACACCTATCTGTATTCCCGGATTGGTAAGTGGCAAGCCGATGGACAAGCCGAGATTGTCTTCTCAACTGAAGCAGCGGTGAAACCCATTCCTTGGAGCCAAGCACTCTATAAAGGGCGCGTCTGCATCCACCCAACTCCCGACGATCGCAGCGATCCGACACAAGAAACTGGACAAGATCTACCAGTCGAACTACTGGAGGTCTAAGTCTCTTCGGGCTAGGGTTCTCATCGGATCACCCTAGCCCTGTTTATAACGATCACCGTAGCTGGGGCTAACCGTGAATGTTAGATTTTAGTATTTTTCCAACCAACCTCTTCTATTTAGCTCAAGAAGCGGCGGCAGCCGAAACCGGCGGCGTTAACCTTTACTCCGTCCTCAACCAGTTGTTAAACGGCATTGGGATTGTGGGCATTCTGCTACTCACAGGTTTGGGCCTCTCTATTACCTTTGGGGTGATGAGAATCATTAACCTAGCCCACGGCGAATTCATCATGCTGGGTGCCTATGTCACCTTCCTGATGCAGTCGATGTTTAACATGGATTTGCTGCTCACCATTCCTTTTGCCTTTCTGGGCGCAGCGCTGATTGGCGCACTCACGGAAGTGACAGTCATTCGGCGGCTGTATGGTAGACCTCTAGAAACCCTCTTAGCAACCTGGGGATTAAGCATTGTTCTTCAAGGGGTGATTAAGTTAATTTTCACCGCTCAGTTGAAATATGTAAGATCTCCGTCCTATATCTCAGGAAACCTGTCATTAGTGAACAGCCCTGATGGTAGTCCCCTCGTTGCCATTTCCTACTACCGTATTTTCATCATTGTTATTGCGCTATTGCTACTCGCTTT
>DATNRH010000474.1 GCA_036703605.1 Candidatus Obscuribacterales bacterium
CATGACAAGCGCATCCACTGAATCAACGAATTCCTGATATCCGTAGTCTTCACCGCCCTCTACATCTCCCTCACTAGGTAGCCAGTCAATGCCACCGTTCTTACGTGCGATGAAACCATCAATGCTTGTTGCGATATACACAGTAGCTTTCATGCCTTTCTCGGTAACGCTATTGCCGCATACTATCGTTTATGCTGAACATCTCTCCTCTAATCTGCATAACATCACCCACAAGGATGATTAGCCAGACTACGGCTAAAGATCGCTTCCCCCAGAGAGGGTTAGGCTGAAAGTTGTCTGCATAACTACCCTGCTTGGGGTGTTATGTAGACCTTGATCAGCCCAGACACCAAATAGGGGTGATTATGACGATGGGATGCTCGATAACACCCCAAATAGGGTCATTACGAGCACGAACATCGGTATAATGCGCCCATTGCAGGGTGTTATACCGATATCTCCAAACAATCTTCACGATCAGCCCAGGATCAACGCATGCAGTATTTAGTATACGTGTTCTAGCTAGAGATTCCTGACTCATGATCGATCCTCAACCCAGACAAATCCTGGAGGAGCGATCGCCTATGGGGTCGCCACACCGACATGACGGACATCCCTGAGATTCCCAGACCAATTCTCGGATTATTCGGGAGCGATCGCCCTCACCCCAAACCCTCTTCCATTCTTTGCCACTCCATCAATGGACGGAAGAACTAGGGCAAGGACTCAACGCAGGGACAGCTAACGTTCCCAATTACCCACCGTAGATAACCTCAAACTCTCACAGATAACCTCTCGGCGGTCGGCGTGCATTAGGGTTGTTATGCAGCGATCGCTGGGTCTTCATTCTCCAGGTTGGCGTTGCTGAATACAAGCATGAATTCCTAAATCCGCCCTCCCCCTAGAGAGAAGGGTTGGGGATGAGGGCCAGTCATCTATCGACTCAGCAATACCCAAATCGGATTACCCTAGGTTGTTACTGACGACAACTTGGATTGAGTCTCAAGCCTACCCTAGCCACAGACCTTGTTAGAATCCAAGCAGGGGCAGCGATCGCCCCCACCCAAGCAATCCACCCAGCCTCACTGTCGAGCCTCAGCTGGCCAAGCATTGTAACAAAGCATTAAGAGTCCTCGATCTTTTTTTAGAATTACTAAAACCTGGAAAAGGTTGATCCTGAAGGCATTCAAGAGATAGTAGCCCACATCCATGACAAAAATATTGAATAAGGGGTTTGACCCCTCACCCCTAAAGTGCCATACTTTGTTATGTAGATGCACCCTGATGGTAGGGAGAGCCGATTGTCGCTCTCTCTTTTTTTTGCCATTTTTTTGCCATGACAGAAAAATCAAGAGCGGTGCATCTACGACAGCCGATTACTGAATCTCTACGGGAGCCGAGGTCAGGCGATACTGGCGATCGCCCACTCGATAGGTAGCGATCGCTTGCACTGGCCCATCCCCGACATAGCCCACTGTATTGCTTAGATGGAAAACCAGTTCCGAATGTTCCAGGGGGCGCAAGCGAATGTCCGTGGACGAAAACTCAAACGGCTGCGGCTGTCCATCCACGGTTTGAATCTCAATCGTTTCCAGAACAATAGTGACATCCTCTAGCTCAGGATTTTCCAAATAGAGAAAAACCGACGCTAAGCCAATGGGGCGATCGGCTCTGGGAGGCAGACCATCTGGTGGATCTCGTTCCTCCCATGCCAATAGAGTGACCCGATGCATCCATTCATGCTGAGACACAACTGCTCCTTGTTCCAACAAACGTGGGTGGTTGGATGGGGCGGGTTGGGGTAGAGCATCGCTGTATACCCCAAGTCCCGCTAGGGTCGATAACAGAAGCATTTCAGTCATCAACCATCTCCTCATAGCTCAATCTCCTTCGCTAAACAGCTCCGGGAATGCGAACGCCTGAATAGCCCCATCGAACAAAGGTAGCCTGTACCTGAGCCCAACTGTACCAAGATGTTGTGCCATGGGGGTTATAGATCTGATAGCCAAGGGTGGGACTATAACCCACTAATGTATAGGCATGACCACCATCACTGAGGTATACAATCCGGTTATTGTTGTGAGCACTAATGATTTCGCTAGAGCTCAGCGGTGTGAGATATCCCGTGTTGCTCAAACCCGTGATGTGGCTAATGGCTGATAATGTCCCGCCATCTAGGGCCGCATAGGTGTTAGAACTATCACCTCGTCCAAGCCATCCAGATTCATTAACCTGAGCATAGGCTTTTTCGGCAAGGGCAGCCCATAGTTCATTACTGGTGTTGTTATACAACCCACCACCCCAAGCCACGTAGTATCGTCCACCGGCGGCTGTGCTAGGTAAGTAGCGATCGACCGTGACATAGTCGGCGACACCGTTGTTATAGAAACGTACGGTAAAGGTACCGTCTCCGTTATCGATAAACATGTTTTGGATCGTGGATGGATTGCGGAAAGCAGTACCAGCGATCGATGCGCAGAAGTAACAGTCACCTAGCCCACCTTGCACCACATCTTGGTAAGCAATACCATTTTGGAACAATGCCCCGCTGGTATAGCGATAGGTTGTAGTTGAAGCGGCGGTTGGATGATCTAAACCAAGGAACCATTTGCCAATCAGTTTTTCTAAGTGGTCAGCCGTTGCGCCAGCATAGAGGTTGCCCAAGTTGGTGCTGGTGCTAGCTCCACCTGTCCACCATTGGTTAGCAGGATTACTGTTGACGACCTTATAGGCCAAATTATGGACATAATCTGGCATGGTGGTGCTTTGACCATTGACGAACGTTCGTAAATCCGTCAGTTCTGCAGCATCAATGTTCCCATAATCCTTAGCGGCCCGGAGAATGCTCATCATTTCATAACGGCGATCGAAGTTCCGAGTATCGAAGTAGCGAGCCATACCAATGATGCCAGCATCAGTGAGATGCTCGCTGTACCAATCACCTGTGGAAACGCTGAGATAATAGTTGCTGCTTGTAGAATCCCCTGACCATCGATAGGCTTGTGCAAAGTAAGTTCCTGCGGCTAGGGGTTCAGAGATCCATTCTGCACCGTCACTATAATTAACTGAGTTAGCGATGACCTCATCAGGGTCTACCACACCATTATTGTTGATATCTTGGACGAGTCTTAGATCGATATCATTCGTCATACCAGCTAACGTTAAGTTAACGGTGCGGCTACGATCAAGGCTAAATCGGAAGGTATCAGCTACGTTGAGGTAGTAGGTGCTGGATCCTACATAACCAGAATTAAAGGTTGTGGTGCCATCAATAGCTCCTAGATCATATTCTGTCGGCAGCAGGTTACTTGGGTAGCCGTTAGATAGACATAGGGTATAGTTATTCGTGCCAGAGTACTGGGATACTTGCACCAAATAATCTCCAGCTATCATATCAGATATAGAAATTGACTCGTCTATTCCAGCTCGGCGGCGGGCGGAGTAGCTAATCATTTCATAGCCTTCAAAAAGGCCGTTATTGTTGGCATCTCGGCCTATTCTCACATCTGCGTCACCCGTAAATCCCGTTAAAGAAAGGTTAACGTGGCTGGTGCTATCTAGGCTAAACGTATAGAAATCAGATGTGTTTGTATCACTCACGGTATGAGTGCAGGTCAAAACACTATTGCCTAGGGTTCCC
>DATNRH010000475.1 GCA_036703605.1 Candidatus Obscuribacterales bacterium
CCGGTGTCGATTGGTGAAGAGCTTTGGCTGGCGATCGCGGTGGATAAGCTACATCTATTTGACCCCGATACTGAGAATGCGATCGCCTAATCTACCTGGACAACTAACCTATCTGAAAAACTGGGATCAGTTAGTACAGTCTGCACTCAGGCACACCAAGAGAATCGACTCTAGAACGGCATCATCGCGAAACACTTGGGTTTCATGATAGGAACCGCTGGGGTCAGCGTAGATCCCAGCGGTCTGGGCACCATAGGTACCGGTGCCAAACAGAATATTATTGGCTGGAAAATCGGCAAACCGCACGTATTCCCGCCCTTCGTTTTCAAGGTTGTAGGCTAAGGTGGCGTCGCCGTAGATCGCTTCCGCTTGGGTAATGGTGCTACCGACACCAATTCCCTCTTGGGTTTGGTAGGCTGGGTTTTCAGTTTTCAGCCCCTGAATCACGTCCGCATCGGTGAAGGGCGCGCCGCTGAGGTGGAGAATATAGTACTGAATCTCGCCTGCCTGGGTAACCGCGATCGCATCAAAATCCACCATGATATTAGCGACTGGCGTTAGCTCTTGATCCGCTGTTAAGGTCTCTCGAAACTCGGCCAGGGTCATGCCCAACTGGGCGGTACCGATCCCGGAGTCAGAAATCAATAGGCTAGAAGTTGAAACCGCAGGTGCTGGACTAGGATCAGCCGTGGGACTGTCATCCCCAAGCGTCTCCGGCTCATCCAGCGGGGCGGCATCACTCAGCGGTGCGCTCGGCGGTGCGCTCGACGGCGCGCTCTCCACCGGAACGGATTCGGTACTGGTAGTAGGCGAGCTGCAGGCCGTACCCATGAGGAGACCGATGAGTACAAGGGGCGTGACGAGATAAAAACGAATGACGGTCACCATAAAACACCTGCTTCGTCTAGGGGGACTGGGAATCTGGAATAGCTAGGGCAAGCTGATAAAGCTGCCGCCGCGATAGGGAGGTTTGATGGGCCAACTGACGGCTGGCCTGCGATCGCGATATCCCCTGCCGTAGGAGAGATTGCAGTTCGGCTTTGAGCGCATCTTCTGACAAGACCGGCTGCGATAAACAAGCTCCCCCAACTACCAGGGTAAACTCTCCTTGGGGTGCATGGGTTTGGTAATGGGCGATCGCTTCTGTGAGCGTGCCGCGCCAAAATTCTTCGTAGCGTTTAGTCAACTCTCGGGCCAGAACCACGGGGCGATCGCCCCCAAAACTCTGGGCCAGATCCTGCAACGTTTCCAACACCCGATGGGGCGCTTCATACAAAATCACCGTGCGAGGATCCATCTGCAAAGCATCCATCCGCTCCTGGCGCAAACTGGCCTTGGTCGGTAAAAATCCTTCAAAAATAAATCGATCCGTGGGCAGCCCCGAAGCAATCAACGCCGTGGTGGCCGCCGTGGCGGCGGGAATAGGCACTACGGTAATGCCCGCCGTAATGCAAGCACTGACCAACTCATAGCCCGGATCGGAAATCCCCGGCATCCCGGCATCGGTCACCAAGGCCAACGCCTCGCCCCGCTGGAGACGCTGCAGCAACTCCGGCAGCCGCGCCACGCGATTATGCTCGTGATAGCTCACCTGGGGAGTGGTGATCTGAAAGTGCTGCAGGAGCTTGCCCGTATGGCGTGTGTCTTCCGCCGCGATCGCTGTCACCTGCTGTAACACCTGCACCGCTCGAAAGGTCATATCTTCCAAGTTACCAATGGGCGTACCCACCACGTAGAGCGTTCCCGATTGAATCTCCATAGGTTTCCCTCTACTATCATGAAGGCGATGCCCGCCCGGAACGGTTAGACAGGCACTTTGACGATGGCCCACGGTTTATTTATTGGACTCACCACCCTCGACGTGATCTACCACGTAGATAGTCTGCCCCATCCTAACCAAAAGATTGTAGCCGAAGACTACGACATCGCTGCGGGCGGCCCCGCCACCAACGCCGCCGTTGCCTTCCAGCATTTAGGGCAGGGGCAGCATGACAGTACGCTACTCAGCGGCATCGGTAGCCATGCTCTCGGCAGCATCCTGCGCTCAGACATCCAAGCCTGCGGTCTGACCCACTGGGATCTGCATCCCCAGCGTTCTGAACCACCGCCCACGTCATCGATCCTCGTCACCCAAGCCAGCGGCGATCGCGCCGTCGTCTCCCTCAACGCTACCCGCGCCCAAGCCAGCAGCGATCGCATTCCAGACCCACTCTGGTCGGCGATCGACAATCACACCATTGACGTGGTGCTGATCGACGGTCATCAAATGGCAGTGAGTGCGGCGATCGCCCCTCGGGCTAAGCAGGCCCAGATCCCGATCGTCATCGATGGCGGCAGTTGGAAACCGGGGTTTGAAAAGGTGCTGCCCTGGGCCGACTATGCCATCTGTTCCGCCAACTTTCAGCCACCCCAAGGCTCGACACCGGAGGATCGACGACGGTATCTGATCGACCTCGGCATTCCTCACGTCATCGTCACCCACGGCGATCGCCCCATTCAATGGTGGAAGGGCGATCGCCTGCAGGACATCCCCGTACCTACCATCCAGCCGGTGGACACCCTAGGGGCCGGGGACATTTTCCATGGCGCATTCTGCCACTTTATCCTCACCGAATCGGTAGAAACGGCTCTACACCAAGCTGCTCAATGCGCTGCGGCAGCCTGTCTGCATCGCGGTACCCGTCGCTGGCGATCGCCCCATTCAAGCGACTAGTGCCAGGAGGCATACATCAATGCTGGAGAGAACGGGGCGAACAACCACAAAAAAAGACGCGAGCGATCGCGTCTCTTGACTCCATTCTGGTACCTGCCTAGAGAGATCTAACGAACCCAAGCACCCCGATACTTCAGGGGCTGCGTTGGGGCTTGGCCCACGGATGTTCTGGGCCGGCGAATCTTGAGCGTCGCTCCACGGTAATGCCCAACAATCGAAGCTCCAGTGGTTTCCATGGAGGGTGAAACGTGATCGTACTCGACGCCGCGATAGTGTAGTGACATAATCCTGACTGCCTTTAACGGATAAGCTTGATGCGAAGTGGATGGCGCTTTTTGCCGATTGTTAGCAGAGTCGCCTTGACCAAAAACAACTAACAAGAATTATTTCTGTATTCATTGTTACTGTTTTGAGTTTTGGTGTCAAGCTTGATCTAGTCGATCGCGTCAGGACAAGACGTGCGGAGCAGGCAAGTTAGGGATGCTGCCCATTACGAAGAATTGTAGCGATCGCTCCCCCTTGGCTTCAGCGATAAGCTAGAGGAGATCCATGCCTTCTTTGCAGTTGTCCGACACCATGAAACAGTTTCAACCCCCCGGCTTCGAACCCCAGCACATCCAGACTTCCCTGGGGAAAATGGTGTACTACAGTCCCGCTAGTGCTCCCTGGCGATCGCCCGTCGAGACCACCTCCCCGCCGCTGGTGTTTCTCCACAGCTTGGGCGGTGGCTCCTCTGCCTTTGAATGGTCGAAAGTCTACCCAGCTTTTGCCGCCACTCATCGGATTATTGCGCCCGATCTCGTAGGTTGGGGAGAGTCGGCCCATCCCCCCCGCGACTACAGCATTGCCGACTATCTTGCGGTGATCACGGAATGCCTAGAGCAGGTCGCCCAGCAGCCAGCCACCGTGGTGTCCACTTCTCTCACCGCCGGTCTCGTCCTGCGACTAGCCAGCCAGCGCCCCGATTTATTCGATTCCCTGTTCCTCGTATCGCCCTCGGGCTATAGCGACTTTGGGCAAGATTACCAAAGCGGTTTGGCCGCCCAACTGGCCGGCACTCCCATTCTGGATCGAATCATCTACACTCTGGGAGCCGCCAATGAACTGGCCGTGCGCAACTTTTTGGAGCAGTTTCTCTTTGCGAAGCGATCGCGGATTACCGATGAAATGGTTGCCGCCTACGTAGCCTCTGCCCAGCAAGAGAATGCCGAGTATGCCGCCCTGGCGTCTCTTAAAGGCTCCCTCTGTTTTGATCTCTCCCTTTATATAGACGCGCTGCAGACGCCCACCTATATGCTCTGGGGAGCCGCTTCCCGATTTACCAGCGTTGCCCAAGGACAGCGGTTGGCTAGCCTCAATCCCGCAGCGGTGAAGGAGTTTGTGTCCATGGATGATGTCGGCGTTCTGCCTCACCTAGAACTGCCCGCCGTGGTGATTGGCCTCCTGCAGGGCTGGCTCCAAGCCGATCATACTTAGAACAAACCTAGGACACGCGGTAACATCTGGTTCAAGATTTTATAATCCAGCAAACCCCAGTGGAGAACCGGGATATACTAGGAAAAGGCGATCGCTGCCGTGGAGATCCCGATCTAGGAGACATCTAGGCTGCGCCTCCCAAGCGATCGCACGCCCTGATGCCACTGTTGTCATGAGTAGTGCTTGTGGAACTTTCCTGTAAAACCGAGTATGCCTTGCTAGCCCTTGTTGAGTTGGCCACTCACCACAATACGGGTACACCGTTGCAAATTCGGCAAATTGCTACAGAGCAAGATATTCCCGATCGCTACTTGGAGCAGCTCCTTGCCACCCTGCGCCGGGCAGGGGTCGTCAAAAGCCAGCGTGGCGCGAAAGGCGGTTATCTCCTGGCCCGCGAACCTTGGAAAATTACCCTGTGGGACATCATCAGCAGTATTGAGGGGCTCGACAGTCCCCAGCAATCGGTAGACGAGAGTCCCAAGTCTGCTGAGTCTACGGTGGTTGCTGAGGTTTGGCAAGAAGCTCGCCATGCCGCAGAGTCAGTGTTACAACGCTATACCCTGCAGGATCTTACGGAAAAGCGTGATGCTCGTCAGCAGCGAAACATCATGTACTACATCTAGAGGTCAGAGTTCAGGGTTCAAGGTTCAGAATTCAGATTCCAGTCCCACTCCAGCCCAAAGACAATTCCCAAGGGCGGGCTTTGAACCGGGTGAACGTTACAGTTCATCGCAATTCCAGCCCATCTTCCCCAAAGCGATCGACAATGATGCCATGCCAGAATGCTGGCCAATGGCGTTTCAACGGTCAGGGGCAGGGTGTGATCCAAGCAGCGATCGCCCCGACATTATTATTGTTGACTAACCTTATTAGCCACTGACTATCATGCGTATTGCCCAAAATATTACTGAACTGATTGGACATACTCCGCTGGTTCAACTGAATCGCATTCCCCAGGCAGATGGATGCCTTGCCCGCATTGTTGTGAAACTAGAGGGCATGAACCCATCCGCATCGGTCAAGGATCGGATTGGCTCTGGCATGATTGAAGCAGCAGAGCAAGACGGTTTGATCACGCCCGGCAAGACTGTCTTAGTAGAACCCACCTCTGGCAATACGGGCATTGCACTGGCTATGGCCGCCGCCGCCAAGGGCTACAAGCTGATTCTCACCATGCCTGAGACCATGAGTTCGGAGCGCCGGGCCATGCTGCGGGCCTACGGAGCCCAGTTGGAGTTGACACCTGGCATTGAAGGCATGGGGGGATGTATCCGTCGCGCCCAGCAGATTGTGGACAGCATTCCCGATGCCTATATGCTGCAGCAGTTTCGTAATCCAGCCAACCCGCGAATTCACCGACAAACCACGGCGATCGAGATTTGGGATGATACCGATGGTCAGGTAGATATGCTGGTCGCTGGCGTGGGTACCGGGGGTACCCTAACAGGAGTAGCGGATGTGCTGAAGCAGCGTAAGCCAGGTTTTCAAGCGATCGCTGTTGAGCCATCCAACAGCCCCATTCTATCGGGCGGAGAACCCGGGCCCCACAAAATTCAAGGTATCGGTGCAGGCTTTGTGCCGGAAGTCTTACGGGTTGATCTCATCGATGAAGTGGTGACCGTGGATGATGATGAAGCGATCGCCTATGGTCGCCGCATGGCATCGGAAGAAGGTCTGCTATCGGGCATTTCCAGTGGCGCTGCCCTCGCTGCCGCCATCAAGGTTGGCCGTCGCCCCGAAAATGCCGGGAAATTAATCGTCATGATTCAACCGAGTTTTGGTGAACGCTACCTCAGTACCCCATTGTTCCAAGATCCAGAGCTATTAACGCCGGTCTCAGTCGGTTGAAGATGCCCAGTCAATTGACCTAGGCATTCTGATTTTGCTCCGATTTGGGCGTATAGCTGGATTAATCCTCTACACCAGGAGAGCCAAAATCATGGATATCGGTCATCTGCTTGTCCGCTTTGTCTTAGCTGTGGCTTGTGCCGTCTTGGCAAATGTTTTAATTCCCCGCCGCATTCCTGGCAAAGCCTTTGGTCTTGTGATCATCGGCATTATTGGAGTATTTTTCGGCGAGTGGGCCTTTGCTCTGCTACGCCAAGAGTTTGGCATCGATCATGCAGCCCTGCGCTGGAATATCCAGAATGTGCGGATTATTCCCGGCGTGATTGGATCGGCTGTGATTCTATACGTCGTCACCCTGATGCTGCAGTGGGGAAAATATACGTAATCTGAGAGCGATTGGCGAGCGATCGCCCTGAGATGACGATCGCTCTCTAGGTTTGGACTTTTTGACCAACTTTAGGTTCAGTGCCGGCTAGAAGGCGCTGGATATTGGTGCGGTGCCGCAAAATCACATAAACTCCGCCGACCACAGCCATGAGCTGATAGGGAAACGGTTGACGAAAAACCACCATCAACACAATGCCCATCAAGGCTGCACTCATGGAGCTCAGAGACACAAAGCGAAAAACGGTCAAGACTAAGCAAAAGGTCAGCAAGGCACCTAGCCCCACCATCCAAGACATGCCTAGAAAGACACCCAGCCCCGTGGCCGCAGATTTGCCGCCCGTGAAGCCAATCCACACCGATTTACTATGACCCAAAATGGCAATCAGGGCTGCGAGGGTAATCAGCCAAGGCTGCCACTGGGCTTGGTTTACCGAAGCAGGAGCAAGGGTCAGCAGGGCAGGAATACTCAACAGCCCCCTAGTGACGGCGATCGCCAACACACCTTTAACAACATCAACGGCTAAGACAGCGATCGCCGGCTTGGTACCCAGAACCCGCAGCACATTGGTGGCTCCGGTGGATTTTGAGCCATGCTCACGAATATCAATTCCTTTCAAAAGACGGCCTGCCAAATAGCCTGTGGGAATCGATCCCAACAGATAGGCCGCCAGTAGCAATACAATGCACAGTAAAATCCACACAACCATGGGCCACGTCCTAGCTCTTTAAGCAGTATCTGTTTACACGGTTCTGCTCGTCAAGCCTCGGCGGGTGACTCTTGAAGTCGTTGTTGTCTCAATCAAGCGGCTTTGTCTAGGTATCACCGTCTTACCGTGGTAGCCACAGGTATGGCTGGGTGCATTATTCCACCAGTTAGTCAATGGGAGGACGTCATGATTGGCTCCAATCCTCATGAGAAGAGGGTTGAGCGACGTCGAAACCCGGCAGCTTTATTTCAGCCCTCCCCCTGAGTGCCCCCAGTTAGTAATACACCGGACGGTTGGGATCGGGGGCGAAGGCTAGCCAGAGAGGAAACTCCAACACAGAGAGGCTGATTTGCTCCTCAGCTTCGTCAATCAAAATTAACGGTAGGTCACCTTGGCGGGTGAAGCGATCGGCCCGTTGGGCCAGGCTTTCAGCAGATTCGAACAACACCACGCCCTGATCGGCTCCAAAGTCACCGCGAGAAATGCCCAAGCAGTCTTGCAACCCCCGTCGCCATTCCCCGAGCCGTTCGGGACTATTGGCCAACACTAGGACACGCAGGCGATCGCCATGGAGGTCGCAGAGCACCGAAATCACCGCTGAGGAAATCAGAATATTTTGCAGCCGTGATCCCATACTGCGCAGGGCACCTCGTCCACCTTGTTCAAACATCCATTTAGAAACGCGCTCGGCATGGATCGGCTCAAAGGTGCGGCGCAGTTGCCAGGGTGGGCCGTAGTAATCCGGCGTAGTGCGGTAGCGATCGAGCAAGTCCCGAATGCGATCGGCATCAGCGGCAAAAGCCTGATCCATCACCTGAGGCGCAGCACTACGGCTAGGTGGAGCATCGACTACAGGCACCGCTTCGGGCAGGGGAGGGGCAGCTTGGGGGGTAGGCATCTCAAGCTGCTCGGCCACCGTTGCTAGATCCTGCAAACTGCCCACGAGATAGTCCTTAAACCCCTGGACTCGAATGGCTAGATCTTGGGAAACCCCAGCAAAGGTCGTGCGCATCTCTGCCTTGATCCGTTCCTGACGCCGCTCTAGCTGCTCCACCGCAAGCTGCAGGGTTTGCTTACGCTGCTCTAGATCAGCCAGACTTTCCTGGATCACCCGCCCCATGGTGCGCTGGGTTTCCATCACCTGATCCCGCATCATCCGAGTGTAGGACGCTTGCAGGGTTTCAATGTCCTGCTTCAACTGCCGTTCTTCGCGGCGCAGGTCAGCAACCCGTTGATCTAGCCCTGAATCACCGGACGATGGTTGAGGCGATCGCCCCGTTGGAGTTGGACTGCCCAGAGACAGAGGAATAGGGGCGCGCTGGTCATTAGCGGAACGCTCCGATGGAGTATCTGGCGTCGGGGGCGTATCCTGGCGATCGCTGCTCGATGCAGATAAAGAATCTAGGTTTAGGGGTTGCTCAGAAGTCATAGCCAAGACAATAGTTCAATCGGAACAGCGGATGCCGTAGGTCATGCCCATTCAGCATCCTAGGGTTGAGACGGCATAGCAGGATTACAGCCTGACTAGGTCAGATTGCGATCGCCCACAGGTTACGGCGTGGGCGTGGATGACGCAACCGAACAACGCTCTTTCAGGCAAGCTTCTAGGGTTTTAGCGTCGAACAAAATGGGTAAAAAGTGGATGCTGTTCACTTCTTTGAAGTAGAACAACACAGGGAATGGCGGCCAGAAAATAGCCCAGTTTTGCCAATCTTGGTAGGGAAAACGCCGAATGAGATTGTCGCCGCGATAGACATCTAGGGCGTCATTCGTGAAGCAAAGCCGTAGCGTCACAGCTTGCAGCAAAAGAAATAGGCCAAACAGGGCGATCGCCCCACTCACCCAAATCTGTACCCAGAAGAGCGGTATGGCTAGTCCTACCAAAACCAAAGGAATGGCATAGCTGGGAGCGAGCTGAACCGTTGCCCAAGTTGACGATGCTGTTGATGAGGTCACAGTGCCCAACTCCTTGAATACTGCATGATGCTATCTCACACCACTCTATTCTAAGGGGTTCTGCTCGCGAGACGATAGTCTGTTCAGCCAGGCAAGGGCGTCCCATTAGACGTAGCCTAGCGGGACACCCACAAAACTGTCCCTTCGGTAGACCGAAAATAGATGGGATCCAACTAGGGTGTAAGAGAACCTTTCCGAAGCAACCGAGAAGGCTCCATTGTGGTTTTCCTCACGTTCTCTTCCCTATGATCTTGTCCAAGACCTGCACTCAATCCCTCCCATCCTCGTCATCCTCTGTGACGACTGCTCAGGCGCACTGTTCCCCATGGCTGACATCCTTGGTCTATCCCTTGGGCTGTGATCTGGTGCTGCCGAGTTATTTTGATCGCATCACGATCACCGGGCAAGAGCATCTACCGAAGACGGGGCCAGTGCTGCTTGCCCCCACCCATCGATCACGCTGGGATGCATTGCTGGTGCCCTACGCAACTGGACGACGAGCCACCGGGCGAGATCTGCGATTTATGGTCACCGCCAGCGAAATGGGCGGCATTCAGGGGTGGTTTATTCGACGATTGGGTGGTTTTTCCGTGAACGTTGATCGGCCATCCATCGCCAGTCTGCGGCTAGGTGTAGAACTTTTGCAGCAGGGAAATATGTTGGTAATTTTTCCAGAGGGCGGCATCTTTCGAGATGGAGACGTCCATCCCCTGCGTCCAGGTCTAGCGCGGTTAGCCCTGCAGGCCGAGGCTAGCCAGCCCAATCTCGGGGTTCAAATTGTGCCCATTA
>DATNRH010000476.1 GCA_036703605.1 Candidatus Obscuribacterales bacterium
GCTGTTCCTGCATGTGGGTATGTCAGGACTGGGGTTGCTGGGTGTTGCCGTTTTAGGTGCCACCCCAGCTTATGCATCTTTAGACACCGATCCGGTCCTCGATGAATTAGATACCTATGGACTCCTCCAAGCCAATCCTCAACTTGATGAACAGCCCTGGGCTACTGAGGGACAGGAGGATATCAACAGTACCCCAGTATCGGATGGCGTGCGGGTAGAAGAGTTAGATTCAGCGATCGCCCTGGATGAAGACATCCCTAGTGATGAAGATATCCTCCAGGTGGACAACATGGAGGACAGTCTTGGCTTAGAGTCCGTGATATCTTTAGAGACGATCGCCGAGGGCAGCCCCATGGCTCAAGTCACTTCGGTGAACCAACTCAGTGACGTAAAGCCTACAGACTGGGCATTTCAGGCGCTACAATCCCTAATTGAGCGCTATGGCTGTATTGCTGGCTATCCCAACGGCACCTTCCAAGGCCATCAGTCCATCAGTCGCTATGAATTCGCGGCTGGCTTAAATGCTTGTCTGGAAGGACTGGCGCTAGGCACGTCTGGCTCAGATGATTTAGCCATCGTTGAACGCCTGCAAACAGAATTTGCTAATGAATTAGCTAGTCTCCGCGACCAAGTTGATGCCCTAGAAACCCAGATTGCGCTGCTCGAAAGTCAGCAGTTTTCCACCACCACTCGCCTTTTCGGACAGCTAGTGGTCGGTGTGCAAGGACGCACCGACAACCGGGCAGATTTCTTTCCTGTCGATGGAGTTCAGGATACCGATGATCCCTCCACTCAACTTAACCTAATTACCAATGCTCAACTCAGCTTACTTACTCAGTTTAATCCCAATAGCCTGCTCTTGATTGGAATGCAGGGTGGTTCAGGTTCTACAGCACCGCGACTCACCAATGACACCCGCCTGAGCTATGAGGGTAATACAAATAATGATCTACAGCTTAGCGATTTAACCTATCGACAGCTGATCGGCGACGACTTTGCCATTATTGTTGGGCCAAGGGGCGTCAACGCCGTTAACGTTTTTCGAGGTGCCAACCGGGTTGAAAGTGCTGGCTTTGGCCCCCTATCTGCTTTTGCCCAACGTAATCCTGTCATTAGCGTAGGCGGTGGTGATACAGGGGTAGGCTTTGACTGGCAAGTTGCCCCCTGGATGAGTGTACAGGGGGTTTATTCCACCAGTAACGGCCCTGATCCAGCAAGGGGATTGTTTGGGGGAGACTTTGGGGATACAGTGATAGGTACTCAGCTTACCTTTGTACCTATCGATACCATAGATATCGCTCTTAACTATGTCAATGCCTATACACGTTCGGGGAATCTCCGTAACAGCATTGGCGATAGT
>DATNRH010000477.1 GCA_036703605.1 Candidatus Obscuribacterales bacterium
TAGGCTAGAATCGGCAGTAGAAACCAGGGACAAATCTGGCTAATCATGGACGGGGGCAAAGCTTCGGGCGAAAAATCCGCTAGCATAGAATTACGAGAGGAGAAGATGGCTCAATGATCAACTTTTTGGGAAATTCCGCATCGTTGCTGGGGTTTCTCCTCTGCCCTCGGGCAGGTCTCCCCTTTCCATTGACCGCTGAGAGGAACTTGCCGTGAATTTTGGTACTCCCGTCCCCCTGCTGATTGGGATTGTCCTCATCGTTGGTGCGATGTCCCTCTTTTTCCTGGATAAACTGAAACCGGGCTATGGACGGGATGCGGATAAGGTGTATTCCATCCTGCTGCTGATCTCGGGCCTCTTTCTACTAGCCCACCTGACCATGGAACTGCTGGCCTCCTTTCAGCAGGTGATTATGGTCGGGGTGATTGTTGCCCTCTTTATTGAAAACATCCAAAATCGTCCCCCCAGAGACGATCGCGGCGGTGATCGAGATCCCTATCCCGGTGGCTACGGGGACTCCGACTATCGCGACCCGGCACCCCCCGCGCCTTATCGCCCTAGCCGCGCCCTAGAATCCCGTCGCACTCCCCGCACCAATGTCCGCGCCCGTCTCGACGACGAGCCCTATCCCATGTATGGCGATCGTCGCCCTGCCCTGCGAGGTTGGGACGAGGGCGATCGCCCGTCTCCCCGCCGTCGTCCGACCTCGGCTAGTCGCCCAACTCCGCGTCTCGATGCTTCCCGGGTTCGCCCCGATTGGGATGCAGAGCCTGTGGAGCCACGGCCCACGCGGTCTAGCGATCGTCCTCCGTCTCGTCCGCCGCTGCCGCCCGACGATGAGCCGCCGGTTGCATCATCCGGCACGAGCTATCGGATGCGGCCGCCGTCCCGCAATGATGAGGGCTCTCGCCGCCGCCCGCCATCGAACTCGCCGTCTTCAGACTACGTTGATTACCGACCCATTGACTATCCTTCTGAGTCGAGCTAGCTGAGTCGAGCTAAAGCCCCTTATGGTTTAGACGGGGCTAACCATTGCGTCATCTATCGCTATGAAATCTATCCAAAACGCCACCCCGTCATGATGATGAGGTGGCGTTTGGTCTAGGCGGAAGAGTTGCTGCTATGCGTGGCGGTTGGCTTCGGCCTGGAGCCATTCATCTACCGGCTGTCCATCCCGGCGCTGCAGTTCAATTTCAATCACCATAGCTGCGGCTTCGCCTGGTGGTGCGGGACGTTCGTGAAACTGAACCGTGTACATCTCCGGATCTTCGTTGCGTTCGCGGAGCCAATCCTGAACTTTGGTGGTAGCAAAGAAAGACTGTCCTTGCTCAAACAATCGGGTGATCTGCATCTGCAGGGTGAATGGGTTAATGCGAGGCATAGCAGTATCAAACTGATGACTGCACCTATTGTAGCGCCTGGCTGAAGCCGGAGTGGTCATTTACTCCGGCTCGCTGATCCCCAGTGCATCCTCTAATTTCGCTGGAGGCGGATGAGTTCTTCCTGCAATCGTTGATGCAGATCAGAACTGCGGCTGGCTTGCCCGAGCATTTGAGTAATGGCATTGAACCGCTCAATGGTTAGATCATTTTGCTCCACAATACGGATGGCGCGATCGCAATAGTTGCGGGCGATGCTGCGAACGTTGGAATTGAGTCGGGTAATGCTTTCTGGACGGTGGCAGGCAATCGATGAGGCCGCATTATTGCCCGATAGGGTGCGAATTTCATTAAAGGCTGTTTGCCGCAAAGGTTCAATCACTAAAACAGCGCTGGCATAGTTACGGAGTTCTTGGTCGGAGAGCGTTTGGGCTTGGGCAGTATGTCCCCACTGGATGGATGAGGACTCGATATGAACGGAGGGGATCGCATCACTCAAAACAGCGATGGATGCCACTGCAAGAGCGAGGCTGACATGACGAAACTGGACTATTAAGCGTTGGAAGTCTCGCATCATAACGATAAAGAAAGCTGGAAACAGTAGGGTAGGAAACAGTGCGACTATCTGAGGTAACTCGGGGTTGATACTAAAACGTTGAGGTTGTGCTTTTAGGACAGGAGTTGGTTTGCGGACGGAGTACCTGGGTGGATGATGGTGTAGAGCACGGTAACCAAACGATTATTGAACCATGGCTCCGTATTCTTGTGGGAGGACGTTAGCCCAATCCAAAACCCCATTCACTCTGATCTCGACCGAGAACACCTGCCTACTTCCCTATTCATGAAGGAGCAGAACTCAACAGGGGGAGACTGGGCTGATGATCTGTAACCAGATGGTAAGGAACCAGATGGCAGGACTAGGCGCTGGGTTAACGTGAGGTCGATAGCATTATGCCTCCAGCAGCCTCTAGCGTTTGGGCAATAACCGATACCGGGCTGAGAGTGGTTCAGCCCATCCCCTCATCTTTTGACTAGCTCAGGATGAACGAAGGGGCTGATGATCGTTATCACACTCACAGTGGGTTAGATCGGTATAAGTCCTTTGAATTATTTTAGGGAGATGAAGTTCCACAGTTGGCGATCGCTCTTGCAGGATTGTCTCCTGATGGCGCTAACGCCACTGCCTTGATGCCGATGCTTGAAAGGTCTGGCATAGCTGAATCACGTGGGTTTGTATCCAGGATCGCGGCTCTGCACCTTGTTTTAGTCCTAAGTCTAGCTGGAGCAAGAGTTTGAGGGCGGTTTGGAGTTGATCGAGAGATATCGATCGCACTTCTTTTTGAAAAAAGTAAATGCGCTTGGGATTGCTAATGTCGGCGGCTTTAGCAATCGCTCGTTCATCCCGTTCTCCCAACTGCACCATCAGCTTCACCCAGAGCCAGGTGCGCATTTGTCCTACTAGGGTGGCCACGATTTTTAGGGCTGGTTCGTTGCGATTCAACAAGTCAGCGACTAGGGTGAGTGCCCGGGCTGTGTCGCCCTCGCGGATGGCTGTGGCCAATTGCAGGGTGTTTTGGGTAGATGTGGTCACTAGGGTGGCGATCGCTGCCTCGTCAATGGAGGCATTGCCCTGTCCATCACTGACGTAGAGGCTGAGTTTTTCCAGCTCCGTGACCAATTGGCGGGTATCGTTGCCCACCGCATCTGCTAGTAGTTCCACGGCTTTGGGTGTCAGGGTGAGGTGCATCTCCCGCGCCATGGTTTCTACCTGGTGAATTAATTGATCGGTTTTCCAGGGAGAGATGGCAGCAAATTCGCGCATTGTGGCATGTTGTTTCAGCAGCTTGGTGGACTTGAGCCGACCGTCCGGCTTGCCCGCCAAGGTGATCATCAATACGGATGTATCGGGAATATTGGGCAGGGTGCGTTCCAGTTCTGCCAGCAGTGCTTCAGAGCAGCGTTGGGTAATGGGGGTATCCACCAGCCAAATAAATCGTTGACCGCTGCCGAAGGGGGGCGTCATAGCTTGGTTGAGAGCCTGCACCACGGCATCGGCCTGATCCGGCAGCAGTTTATCGGCATTGAAGCTAGCCCAGTTAGGATCGAGGGTGCGATCGCGGAGGGTGGCGATCGCTCGATGGAGGGCAAATTCGTCGTCTCCCCAATAGACATGAACCGGCATTCCAGTCTCCTTGTGGTGAAGGCTTGTGGCGTGATCTTACGGGCTTCCTGTGGACACCTGGGTGAGAAGCGTGAGACCGCCGCTCGTTCCCAGCAGCAGCAGTAGACCCAAGGCTCCTGCTAGGGGTTGCCCATGAATGCCCACCAGCCAGGCTGGGGTGGTCACGGGAGGGCGATCGCCCTGGAGGGTATCCACGGTGGCTACGCCCCACACCCAGCCGGTATGCAGGCCCCAAGCTAGGCCAATGGCGTTGCCGTCTACCCAGCAGGCTAGGGTGAGCACCATGCCCATGAGCCACAGCCCTGGCAGTTGAGGTACCGTACCGCGACCATCCCAAACTAAGTGGAGGCTGGCGAAAATGACGCTGGCGATCGCTCCTGCCGCCCATAGATCGAGGTGCGATCGTAGGGCATGGTGCAGGAATCCACGAAATACCAGTTCTTCGATGAACCCCACGCTAGCGGCAACAGCCAGCAGTCCCAGCAGGGTGGGCAGTGATAGCTGCTGCCAGGGTAGGGGCGGTTGGTCGGGATGCAGCCACTGCAGGATGGCTCCTCGGATGCCGTAGAGTATGGCAATGCCAGCTAGCCCCATGGCTAGTCCTACTCCAGCCGAGGGGATGAGTTGGGGTCCCACCAGGCCATAATCGGCCCAGGTGTCTGCCGATAGCTGCTGGATACTCCATAAAACCACCGGTGCTAGCCCATAAAGAATGGCTAAGAGCGGCAGTTTCTGTGCCGCCGTTGCCGGTTGAAACGGTCGCCAGTGCAGCCGCTGGGCCAAGGGCACTGCCATGGGTAGCCAGAGGAGAACCCATGCGGCAAAAAATATCCCAGCCCAGAGGATGGGATCTAGGCTGATGTTCCTAATCACCGAGGATCTCCCGGGGGCGATCGCTCTCAGGTTTTTGAGCACAGAGCACCCCGAAGGTGATCAGTCCACTCCGATAGCCCCGCTGCATCAGTCCCATGGATAAAGCTGCCTGGATCGTTGTCCAGCCCGAGCGCATCAAACCCCATAGTGCCGACCAACTGAACGCTGAGCGTACCACCACCGCCCAGAAGGGGGCCACGGCCTTAGACCAATCGTCGGTACGCATCGCCCGAAACCCAAGCTCTTCGGCAATCACTGCATAGTTGGACAGGGAGATGACGTAGGGCAGACAGTAAACCTGGTAAATTTTGTTGAGGTGCTTTTGTTCTCGGGGCGTGAGCGGAGCAACGTCGGTTTCCCGATGACACCATGTAGCTAAAATCAGCGTGCCTCCTGGGCGCAGGACTCGATAGCACTCACTGAGAAACTGGGTTTTGTCGGGCATATGTTCCCCACTTTCCAGCGACCACACCAGGTCGAAGCTGTTGTCGGCAAAGGGCATGGCTAGGGCATCAGCCACTAAAAAAGTAGCGGGAATCTTGGCTAGATGCGATCGCTCCTCCGCCCGCTGGGCCTGGACAGGACTGAGGGTAATACCGGTGGCCGCCGCCCCAAATTTTTCTGCCAGATAAAGAGAGCTGCCGCCAATGCCACAGCCCACGTCTAACAACGAGGTCACATGGGTCACCTTAGACCACCGTAGGAGTTCATCAATGAGGTCAATTTGAGCTTGACGTCGCTCCTTGGGCACCGTGCCATCTTGCCCATAGTAGCCATGGTGCATATGTTCGCCCCACACCTGCTCCCACAACTCAGACGATGCGTCGTAGAATTGCTGAATTCGATTTTGTAACGAGGTTGTCATCCTCAACTCCTTGAAAAATAGTTGCACCGGGACATCACTACAATCTGCCTGCCGATTGGTACCCTGGAGAAGCCATTGGACAGGGGTTCAGGCACATGTCACAGGT